>JAFPBM010000116.1 GCA_017424125.1 Clostridia bacterium
GGGCTTTTTTTATGACCTATAATATAGAAAAGTATATATATGAAATCGATAGCCGCGTACAGCCTGATTTGAATTTTGATATAATCAAGCGCGATGTAATAATAGCAGAGCGTAAAGCGGCGCTATATTTTATAGACGGCTTTATGAAGGATGCAGTCTTTGAAAAATTAATGGAATTCCTTTATAAAATCACACCCGAACAGATAGCGGGAATTGATAATATGACGGAATTCTCAAAAAGTCATATGCCGTATACAGAGGCAGATGCCACAGACGATATAGAACAGATAGTAACGGCGCTTTTGTCGGGACCTGCCGTGCTGTTAATCGACGGCATAGGCGATGCGTTGCTCATTGATTCTCGTACCTATCCGCTGCGAAGTATTGAAGAGCCGCAAAAAGACCGCTCGGTCCGCGGCTCAAAGGACGGTTTTGTCGAGGCGCTTGTTATGAATACTGCACTAATCCGCCGCCGCATACGTGACCCGCGTCTTCGTATGGAATACCATCAGGTTGGAAAAAGTTCAAAGGTGGATATCGTAATAGCCTTTATGGATGGCTTGGCAGACGAAAAAACTCTTAAAAAAATACGTGAGCGAATAAACAAAATCAAGGTTGCGGGAATATCAATGACACAACAGGCGCTCAGCGAAGCAATGGTGCCAACCAATTTTTTTAATCCCTTACCCAAAACCAAATTTTCCGAAAGGCCTGACTTTGCAAGTGCCAGTATTTTAGAGGGCAGAATCGCCATAATTATGGATAATTCACCGGGTGTTATGCTGCTTCCCGTATCTTTTGCCGACTTTTTTAAGGAGGTTGACGATTATTATTTCCCGCCAATTACAGGCACCTACGTTCGTATAATAAGGGTAATTTCATCACTTATGACGGTGTATTTGCTGCCCTTTGTACTCCTTCTTAACAATTTTAGAGAATACGTGCCCGAATGGCTAAAATTCATCTTGACCGACGAGAAAATGGCACTACCGCTACTCGCACAGTTTTTAATACTCGAATTTGTGGTTGATGCATTGCGATTAGCCTCTGTAAACACGCCCGATAGCCTTTCAAATTCAATAGGTATAATCGGCGGTTTGATACTTTCAGAATTTGCGGTAAACGCGGGTTGGTTTATTCCACAAGCGATAATTTTCTCGGCGTTTGTGGCAATCGCATCCTTTTCACAACCGAGTTTTGAGATTAGTTACAGCACAAAATTTTTGCGAATAATAATGTTACTTTTAACGCAGTTTATCGGTATCTACGGTATAATAGCGGGAACGGCGCTCGGTATTATAGTAATGCTAAACAGTAAAACCCTTTCGGGCAGAAACTATCTATATCCTGTTTTTCCGTTCAACCTTGTAGATTTCTGCAAACTTTTTGTTCGCACAAAAATAAAATAAAAAAATTTTGGAATTGTTAATTGAAAATTCACATATATAGTGTATAATCAAAATGTAAAATCTCTTTGAAAGGAATTTTTTATGGAAGAGAACAGAAACTTTAACAATTTCGAAAACGATAATAATTTTCTTGATAGCGTAATACCAAAAACGGAGGAAAATACTACGCAAAACCCATATTCCTACTATCAACCACAAAAACCAAAACCGCCTAAAAAACCAAAAAAATACGGCATAGGCGTGGTAGTGACAAGTGTTTTACTCGCAGTAATAATGGGCGCTGTTTCGGGTGTTGGCGCAACGCTTTTTTTAGATAGATATAATACCCCCGAAACCGCAATACAAAGCGATGACGGACAGGGAATAATCAATACCACAATAAACGTGGAAAAAGTGTCAAATTCGGCAATTGAGGCGGTTGCCGAAAAAGCCTCTCCCAGCGTTGTCGGCATAAGAACAACAATGGCGGTTAATAACTTCTTCGGCGGAAGCGAAGATTATACCGCAGGCGAGGGCAGCGGTATTATATATACGGAAGACGGATATATAATCACCAATTATCATGTTTTGGAAAACGCCATAAAAGCCTCAAGCGGAAAAATTGAAGTATTTCTTAATGAAGATAATTCAAAATCATATAGCGCCAAGGTAATCGGTTATAATATAAGTTACGATTTGGCAGTAATAAAGATTGACGGTAAAAAATTAAAAGCCGTCGAACTCGGTGACTCGGATAAACTAAAACGCGGACAGTACGTTGCCGCAATCGGTTGCCCCGGCGGACTCGATTTTATGGGTTCTGTAAGTTACGGCATAATAAGCGGTCTTAACCGTCAGGTTAACGAGTCAACAAAAGAATCTATTTCTCTAATTCAAACCGATGCCGCCATAAATCCGGGTAACTCGGGCGGTGCACTGCTTGATATTGAGGGAAAACTAATTGGCGTAAACAGTTCAAAAATTTCCGCAACGGAATATGAGGGCATGGGTTTTGCAATCCCCATAAACACCGTTAAAGAAATCTGTAATAAGATTATAGAGAACAAAGATAAACCGCAACCGTACGTCGGAATATCCCTTAGCGAAACTTATGACGAGCAAACCCTGAACCGTCTCGGATTTCCGTCGGGTGCAGTAGTATCCTCGGTTGCGACAGACAGTCCCGCTTATGCTGCAGGTATCCGCCGCGGCGATATTATAACCGAGTTTGCGTCACAAAAAATCTCAAACTATAACGATTTGTACGATGCAATTTCAAATTGCACACCGGGCGAAAAGGTATCGGTAAAACTCTACCGTTCGGGCAAATATTATAAAACAGATATAAAAGTTTTATCAAACAACTAAAAAAATCCCACCTCGTTTGAGGTGGGATTTTTATTAAAACCACATAGGTAATATATAACTGATAAATGAAATAATAAGTCCTGCCGTAATGACGCCTACCAATATAATCGGTATGGCTTTTTTGAATTTAACACCCAAAACGTCGGCAACAAGTCCGCCGGTCCAAGCGCCCGTGCCTGGCAGGGGAATAGCAACGAAAAGGAAAAGACCGATGGAAATTTTTGTCTCAATCTCTTTACTCTTCTTTTCTGCACGCTCCTCAATCCAGGTAATCATCTTATAAAACGGACGGAAGCGTTTCATCCATTTGAATATTTTTCTTATAAATAGCAGTTCGAAAGGAATGGGAAGCATATTTCCGATAACGCAAATAGGGAAGGCGATAGCCCAGTCAACGCCCAAAATTGCCGCCGCAATAAGACCGCCACGCAGTTCTAAAATTGGCATTAAAGAAATAATAAAAATAATCAGTTCGGGACGCAAAAAATCTTTTAGAAAGTTTGTAAGTTGTTCAGCCATAAAATCACCTTATAGTTATATCTTTATAGTAATATTTTAAAATTTCTTCATAGGTCTTGCCGCTTTGTGCTAATACTTCTGCACCGTATTGGCTCATACCAACGCCGTGACCGTGTCCGCGCGTCTCAAAGGTGAAGGTGTCACTCTTTGTATCGTAAATTATGCGGTATGCGGTGGAAAGCAGGGTGTTGTCTTCGCCACAGTTGTCAATTGTGAATACCGTGTCACGCAAAAATCTTGCGGGATATTCCTTGGTGTCACCGCCAAGGCGGACGGCTACGGCGTAAACGCCGTTTTCATCGTATTTAACGGTAAACCATTTTTCTTTATCAGAAATTCTGTTAAGGTCAATTCCCGATGCAGTATAAACCCAATCGCGTATATCTGCCGCCTTATAGATGCGGCGCGTGAGATAACCTTCGTAATTTTTGTCAAAACTCGTGTTCACGGAAGAAAGGTATGGAACGTCAACCGCCCAGTAGTTGTGAGAAGATATAGTAGCACCTGCAGAACAGCGGAAATAATAGGTATTTGCAAGTTCTTCACCGTAATAGGGCTTGAGTTCTAATACCGATTTAACGGCAACCGTCACCTTGGTAGAGGCGGTTTTAAGCGCGGCTACGGGTGCACCGTCGCTGTCTGCCCCGTGGGACAAAAGCCAACCGTAACTTGCAATAGCCTGTGCTCTGAGCGCTTCGGGGTGGAATTTTTCGCCCATCTCAGCCTCAACAATGCGGGACAAAATATCCTGTACACTGCCCGATTCTTTTTCGCCCGTGTCAGCGTTAGTAACAGTTAGTAACAATTCTTTCTTTTCTTCATCTTCCTTTTTGTTGTTAGGCTTCTTGGAAGACGTTACTTTGCTCTCGGTATCTTCTTCAGTGGGCGGGGTAAGGTCTTTCGGCTTCAAATACTGCTCAAAAGTCTTACTGTACTTGCTGTATATAACTTCGTCAAGTAACGCTAACGAGAATGGGTCAAACGTATTAACGCTTTCGTCTTTTTCCTCATCACGCACAAAACTGTCGTTTTCCGTCGCGTTTTGTGTGTCAACAAGGGCACTCTCGTTGGGGCGTACCTTGCGCGCAAACACCAACGTGTTTTTGTCGTAACCAGTAGCAACAAGGGTTATAATTTCGTCTTTTTCGTCTATGTCAACAGAGGTAAGAATTGCCGATTTGCTTACAAGCATATCAAGGTATTCTCTGAATTCTGCATCATCAAAAAATTCAGTCTGCAAGAATTTCTTATCAATTTCACCTTTGTCTGTACTGAAGACCGCAAATATTTTATATTCATCGGCAGAATAAAGGGTATCAAAACGTATGGTGGGGGATTCGCGGTAACCCGAAAGGGTTGTAAGTTTTCGCAAATCCGAGAACATTCTGCCGTTTTTCGTATCTTTGCCGTAAAGAATAACATTTTGGTAATAAACGTTATTGTCTATAGGCTCTTTTGTGTATATTCCGCCGTAAAGATAACTGTAGTACCCGTTATATAAATGGTCTTCATAAAACTGTGGGTCATCCTCTTTGTGTGCAACGGGATACTCGATGTTAGTGCCACCAACTTTAATATAACCAACGGTGTCGGGATTAAAACTGTATAACGCACCAAAAGATTTTTTTATGTCTTCTTTTGGGAAACTGCCGCTCTCACCATACATATTTGTATATTTGCTATAAATCTCGTCAACAAGCATCGGTTCTGCTAAGAAAATATATGCTGCAATTCCCACAAAAAGAAACAAAACAATCAAAATAGCGGTAAGTGCCTTTTTGGTGCGTTTTTTGGGTGCTTCTTCTGCAAGGAACTCTTCCTCAAGTTTAGAAAAATCGTGTTTCTTAACGGGGGGAGTAGGCGTGTCATAAGGTATTTTTTCTTTGGGCTCTTCCAAAATCACAGGTTCTTTATCCTGTGGCTTTTCGGGTTCTTTTTCAATAGTGCCTTTTTCATTCTGTTTGCGGATAAGCGCCACCATATTATTAGCGTTGTTTCCAAAATCACGTACGTATTGGTGTACAAGACTTCTCATAATATTTTTACGCAAAGCCCTGTCATCCGTCAGTATAACAATTGCCTGCGGACCGCACTCAATAACACAGCCGCCAAAATCGCCACCTGCCGAAACAAGCGGAATAGCACCTGCGGGGAGTAAAACGCGTTCCTTAACACCAAGCGAAGAAAGGTCACGCTCGTGCATAGCGTAGCCTATAGCGTTGCAGATGTTGTATATAACCGAAAGTTCACCCTTAAGCGAACCGACTGTAAATATAATTTGACTGCGTGAAACGGCGGTGCCGAGTGCCGACAACAGTTCGCCGCTATTTTGAGGTTTAGCGGATAACAGTCGCATAGGGCAACAACCGTTAAGATTAAATTCAAGTTCAAAATCCGAATCAGCCTTGTAATAAATAATGTCAGCCTTTATCGGTGTAGCCATATAAACTGCATCCTCTCTTTGTTAGTTAGTCGTTTCTGTTTTTGAACTGTCGGCACTTGCAATGTTTGAAGAACTTACAAAATAATCGGACGGTGTGTTAAAACCGTCAGGCACCGTATCACTCGATACGGTATCTTCGGGCATATCGGAAGTTTCCGCAAGAGTGTCCTCTCTGTCAATTGCTTCGTTGCTTGACAAATCGTTCTGTGAAGAACTTTCAAAATAGGTGTCCGAAGATGTGTCTTCCGTGTAAGAATCAAGATTGTCCGATGCTTTTTCGTGTGGATTTTTAATCTTCTTCGCGTCGTAGTATGCTTGCGGATAACGCGCATCGGTATTAACCTTTACAAGCGACGTTTCAATTTTAATACTCTCGCTTTCGCGCACTTTACGTGCGAAAATAACAAATCTTGCATTGTCAAATTCATAAGTGCAGGTCGAAAGCGTTAAAATCTCATCACCCTCAATAACCTCAACACCGGTATCAATGATGCTTCTTTCACGGATAAGTTCTATCCATTGCATAAATTGGGACTGCGTGTCAAAATCGGGGCGCAGATAGTTAAAGGTGTAACCGTTATCCTGCTCTTTATCTGCGTTGGTAATCATCATTGCAAAAATCTTATACTTTGCGTTATCGTAGAGTGTGCGCATCGTAATAACAGGATTCGTCTTGTAGAAATTGATGTTTTTATAATGGTAGAGTGAACCGAACATAGAGCCGTCACGCATCATATGTCCGTGTATAACAAGGTTTTGGCTAACCTTTTCTTTGGATATTTTAGCAGCACTGTCAAAGAAAAGTGTACCGTAGCGGCTCTTTTCTCTAAGGAAGTTGTGGTTAAGATAATAATCGTTATCTTCGCCTAAAACAACGGGGTTATCAACGTTTGCATTCGGAACGGTGAGCCATGCGGCAGTGTGCGGGTTTTGTGAAAGCAGTTCATCGAAACTTTCGTAAACACCGTCATCATTCATTTTAACGTTTGATTTCTCATAAACGTTGCGAATCTCTTCGTTTATGCCGCTTTGCTTCGTGCCCTCGTAAAAATAGGTGACCATATAGGTGGATGAAACGATAAGCGCTATTAGCGAAACGGTGAAAACAAGTTTACTCAAAACATCTCTTGTGCGGTCGCCTTTCCAGGGCAGGAAAGAGCGAAGAACAGGACATAACTTTTTCATAAACTTAGTTTCTAAAAACTTAGTCCAAAAGGCATTAATCCTGTTAAAGAACGGCGCCGTTTTGGCTTTCGCTCTCGCCCAGACGGAAGAAGCCTTGCCAAGAGCCTGTTTCACAGGTGCCAAAACGTCCGATTTTTCGCGTGGGTTATCTTCCTGTTCGTCTTTATCAAAAACATAGTTGTCATACGCGTCTTGCGAAAGGTCGCTTTTTACAAAGAAGTATGGCGTGTGCAATTTTTCATAACTGATGTTATCGCGTCCTGCAATAGCGGGTTGCGCGTTGAGCACAACGGGGGCAGAGCCAAGTGTAAAACCGCCCTCCATAGTTTCGGGCAGAGAACATAAATAACGCCTCACAAGGTCGAGTGCCGTCTTTGCGGAATTAAGGCGCACCTTGTCGCGTTCTGCCTTTCCGTGGCCGAGCATAACACGCCTTACCCAAACGTTGCCTTTATCGGCAATTGCAATGTAAACAAGACCGACAGGCTTATTTTCGCTCGATTCAGGTCCTGCAACACCTGTAATACCGACACCGATATCAGCGCCTGAAAGTTTGCGGACACCAAGCGCCATATACGACGCGGTGTGTTCGCTTACGGCACCGTATTTTTCAATAATTGATGCGGGTACGCCAAGCGCACTCGTTTTAATGTGGTTGGCATAAGCCGAAATACCAAAATCAAACACAGCAGATGAACCGGGCACCTCGGTTATAAGGGCGGAAAGAAGTCCCGCCGTACAGGATTCTGCCGTCGCAATTTTAAGTCCCTTTTGTTTGAGCAGTTCTACGACTTTATAGTTAAGTCCTTTGCTGTCAACGTCATAAACACTGTCACCTAAAATATCTTTAATAGCGTTAATAGTGGGCACGCACATTCTGTCGGCTTTGCTTTCGCTTTCCGCTTTTGCTGTGATGCGTAGCGCAATTTCGCCGTCCTTTGCATAGGGCGCAGTCGTGGGATTTTTCTTTTCGGTGTGTTCCTTTATTTTGCCTTCAATAGCCGATTCCATCTCACCAAAAATATGCACCGTATGCGAAACTATGGTGCTGTTTGTTTTGGGTGAAAGATAGGGAACAACCGACTTTTTATACATATATTGCATTTCTCTCGGCGGTCCGGGCAGAATTATAACCGTCTTACCATCTTTTTCAATAGCGTATCCCGGCGCGGTGCCGACGTCGTTTTGGAAAACGGTAGAGCCTACGGGTGCCAAAGCCTGTTTATAGTTACATTCATTCATTTCTCTGCCGGTGCGGTGGAAATATGCTTCCATACGGACGCGGCTTTCGGCGTCTTCTATCATCGGAAGAGAGAAAAAGTCGGCAATAGATTCTTTCGTAAGGTCGTCTTCAGTAGGACCGAGACCGCCTGTGAAAACAAGTATGTCACTACGCGTAAGCGCTTCGGATAAAGTGCTTTTAATACGCTCGGCGTTGTCACCGACAACCGATTGGTTATATACGTTTATTCCAAGTTTTGCAAGTTCGGCAGAGAGAAACTGCGCGTTGGTGTTAACAATGTCACCCAAAAGCAGTTCGGTGCCGACACAAATAATTTCACCGTTCATTATCTATCACCTAATCTATATAGGAATATTCTGTGTTTTCAATAGCCTTGTTAACAAGCGTTTCAATATCGAGTGCCGCCTCTGCCTCTTCACAACCTTTAACGGTCGGTCTTGTGCGCGGATGGCGGGGTGTGAAGA
>JAFPBM010000117.1 GCA_017424125.1 Clostridia bacterium
AAGCAAAATAAATAGGTGATAATATGGCTACATATTTTGTGGATTCTAAAAACGGTAACAATAGTTTTGACGGCTTATCCCAAGAAAAAGCCTTTAAGAACTTCGAAAAATTAAATGTTATGACGCTTTCCGCAGGCGATAAAATCCTGCTTAAGAGAGATAGCGTTTTTACCGACCATCTTATAGTTGAAGGTAGCGGCTCTGTTGATGAACCCATCGTTATTTCGTCATACGGTGTGGGACATAAAAAACCCGCAATCATAACCGAAGATGGCGCACATTCTTCGGTTGCAATCTATGGCGACTGTGTTACGGTAGATGGGGTAGAGGTTTCCAACCCAAAAGGTCACGCCGGAATACTTTTTGAAAGCAAAAAGCACGGTGCTAACTATAACGTTACGGTAACAGGTTGTTATGTTCACGACGTTTGGACGATAAACGATTTGCCTCCGCGCGAACAGGGCGCGGCAGGTTGGCAACACCACTACGGCGGAATTATTTTTGAAACCAATATGGAGGCACCCACTTGGTACGAAAACTTACGTATTGAAAATAACACCGTAATCAACGTTAACCGTACCGGCATTTGGGTGTGCGGAAAGTGGCAAGACCGCTTCAAAAACACACTCAATTGGATGAAAAACGATGCGCCGGGCATGGACGACCCGTGGTATCCGCATAAAAATATGTACGTTGCTTGGAACGTTGTCGACCACGCATATGGTGACGGCATTGTTATAACAAGCGGTGTCAACGTTCTTGTTGAGCATAACCGTGTTTATTATGCAAACTATATGTCGCGCAAGGGCGCAAGTAATGTTGCGCTCTGGACTATGAACTGCGACGATGCTATTGTTCAGTATAACGAGGCAGCATATACAGGCAAAGATTTCGGCGGCGACGGCGAGGGTTACGATATCGACCAAAACAACCGCAGAAACATTTATCAGTACAACTACAGCCATCATAATGCGGGCGGATTTTTACTTGTTTGTAACGGCTGTAACTGTAAAGACTCGGTGCGCGACTGTATTGTCCGCAACAACCTGAGTGTAAACGACGGTATCGAGCGAGATATTCCGATTTTCACGATTTCGGGACCGATGAACTATATATCGTTTGTGAACAACACAATCTATACCGAAAACAAGCAACTATATAAACTTTTCTACGTAACCGACTTTTTGAGAATAGGTTTGCCGAGTAATCTCTTATTCGCAAACAATATTTTCTATTCGAAATATAAGGTTGCACGTAACGCTTTTGAAATGTCTGGACCGATTACGTTTGATTCAAACATTTTCTATAATATGCCCAAACTGCCCGAAAGGGAAAATATAATAGATAAAGGCAATTATTACGACCTTAATCCCGCATGGCAGAGCGAGGGTTATACCCCCGGCAACCGCATTGATGCAGGTGGTTTTGTACCCCTTTGGGATTCACCGCTTATCCGTATGGGCAAACATTACGACGTCTGTGCCGATAAGGACTATAACGGACTTGATGCAAAGGGACATAACTATATTGGCGCGTTTTATTATAAAGACGCGAATTTGGGTTAGGGAGGTAGTAGTATGAATTATTTTGAAAATATTACTTTCCAAAAAGGTGTAATCACCGTTCTCGGCATAAAGGCAGAAAGTGAGTTTGTAACCGCCCTTAAAAACTATCTTAAAAAAAGCGGTACAGTTATGGTAACCACCGATAAAAGTTGTACCGCGGATATGGCAGATTTCGTTATCCTCGCGCCCGATACCCCCAAGGGCAAAGAATTTATTTTCCACACGCAAGAAGAAATTGGTGTTTACAAAAGCAAAGGTTTTGTGATAGGATATATAAGCGTTGATTTAATTGAAAAAGAAATCGCACAGGTTGTAGACAGGGCAGAAGCCTTTGCCGAAGTCAGCAAACTGTACGTGACAGAACTTATGTTTCCACGCGCATTGGCACGCGGAATAAGCGAAAACGAAAAATATGACCTTCTTTATATAGACGACGTATATGGTGAGGGCAAACGCTATTTCGCACGTGATATAACTCGTTATATTACGTATGGCGCAGGTGTTAGAATGCTTAATACCGATAGCGACTACGTAGAGGAATTAGTAAAACTTTAATTTAGCGAGGCAACCATGAAAAAGATTCTTTTAAGTGGTGAATGGACGTTAACCAACGAAAAAATAGGCACTATTACGGCAACAGTTCCGGGTTGTGTCCATACCGATTTAATGGCAAACGGCACAATAAAGGACCTTTATTGGCGCGATAATAACAAGCAGTACGAATGGATAGAGAACGAAAATTTTTCGTATAGCCGTACCTTTGATGCCGTAGAAACCGATAATGCCACTCTGGTTTTTGAGGGACTTGATACATATTGTGATATTTATCTCAATGGCGAAAAAATCGGTGAAGCCGATGATATGTTCATAGAGCACCGTTTTTCCGTTAGCGGAAAACTAAAAGAAAAGAACAATACCTTGCGTGTTGATTTTAGAAGTGCCGTCAAAGAGGTAGAGGGACTTCCGCAAAATGTTGCGGCTTTTACAAAAGAGCGCCTTCGCACCCGCAGAATTCAGTGTACATACGGTTGGGATTGGGTTGACCGCTTTGTAACTGCGGGAATTTACCGTCCTGTATATATTGAATACGGAAACGATTTGTCGGTTAAATCAACATATATAGTTACTGAAAACATAGATGACTACAGCGCCCAAATTTGTGTGGACTTAGAGTTTGCAAATTATGAAAATCCCGCACAGGTAGAGGTTGCGGTGTTATCACCAAACGGTGAAAAAGTTGCTGCCACACAGTTTTACTGTAACGAACCGCGCGCTGTGCGCAGATTTGATATTGAAGAGCCGATGCTTTGGTATCCACTCGGTTACGGCGAACAACCGATTTACACCTTGCTTGTTAAAATCGGTGAAAACGAACACCGAGAAAACTTTGGTATAAGGACAATCAAAATTTTGCAACTGCCCGATAAAAAGGGAAGTGAGTATTACCTTAAGGCAAAATCCTTGCAGAAAAAAGAGTTTGAAACTTCTATGGTTGACGAAAACGAAGAAACACGCGGTTTCCAAGTAATAGTCAACGGCAAAAGAATTGTTTGTATGGGCGGAAACTGGGTCCCGTGTGAACCTTTTCCGTCTGCCGAAACACCCGAAAAATTTGATAAACTCATAGCCCTTGCAAAAGAAATGGGCGTTAATATGCTTCGCGTTTGGGGCGGAGGAATTTTTGAAAACGAGTATTTTTATGAGTGTTGCGATAAAGCAGGAATTCTCGTCACGCAAGACTTTTTGATGGCATGCGGCGCATATCCCGAAAAGGAAGAATGGTTTATAGAAAAACTTAAACTTGAATCGGAATATGCTCTAAAACTTCTTCGCAACCACCCCTGCTTTGCTTGGTGGTCGGGTGATAATGAAAATGCTACACGAGGCAATGATGAACAAGAGGATTACAGGGGAAGACGCGCCGCACTTAAAGGTCTCTCACCGGCGATTTTTGAAAAAGATTATTCTCATCCGTTCCTGCCTTCAAGTCCATATGGAGGATTTCCGTACGCATCGTGGACGGTAGGAACCACCCACAATACAAATTTTGTGGGAGAGATGTTTGATTATTTCTACGGCGAAAAATGTGACGATTATAAAGAATTCCTTGCACAGTTCACCGCAAGATTCATAGCAGAAGAGCCAACGTTTGGTGCTATCAGCCGCCGTTCGCTTCTCAAATTTATGACCGAAGATGACATAAAAGACGAAACGGAAGAAATGTATCGTCATCATACCAAAGGCAACGACGGTCTTAAACGTCCGCTTTTTGACGATGTTACCGCATTCCCGAAGAAAATTTTCGGTGGTGTAAAGGATGCAAAGGATAAACTTTTCAAATACAAATACGGCCAGTACGAATGGGTGCGTATCGTGTTTGAAAATCTCCGCAGAAACTTAGGTTACTGTAACGGACTAGTTTTTTGGATGTTTGATGATTGTTGGCCTGCGGCACTCGGTTGGTCGTTTGTTGACTACTACTGTGTACCCAAAGCCGCGTTTTATGCCTTTAAACGTTGCGCGGCAGACTGTGTGGTTTCTCTTTCAAAAGAGAAACGGGCGCTTGTTGCCAATGTGTCAAACAAAACAAATACGGCTCAAAACGTTGCGGTTAAAGCCTATAGACTGTGTCAAGGTGAAGTAATGGAAACCACAACCTTTAAAATAAAGGTAGGCGCTTATAGTACTTCAAACGCTTCATTACCTTTCGCGCTTTCAAAAGATGAAATTGCCGTTTGTGAAATCAAAACCGATAACGGAATAGACCGTACGTTTTATAAAGACGGCGCATTGCCTCTTCATAATTGTACGGAAGATTTGCGTGTTGTAAGGCGTAACGAAAACAAGGTGACAGTAACGTCAAACAAATATATCCACGCGGTTGAGATTGAATGTGACGGCGTCTGCTCTGATAACTATTTTAGTCTCCTGCCGAACGAGGAAAAAACTGTTACACTTAAAACCGTTGACGGCAAACCGGTTGGCGATTATGAAATAACAGCATATACAATAGGTTAATTTTCACACTAAAAAAGCACTTAAGCATTTGCTTAAGTGCTTTTTGTTTGTATTATTTTTTCTTCTTAGGTTTTTTGATTTTGTTAAGTTTTTTGTTAAGTGCGAGTAATTCTTCTTTAGTAAACTTAACGTCCATCATTCCGCCCATAAGCGTAAAGAGTCTGAGAACGGTAAATCCGCCCATCATAGCCATCATC
>JAFPBM010000118.1 GCA_017424125.1 Clostridia bacterium
CGCTGTTTTCGGTCATTTCGAGCATCATAGCGTTACCGTTTTCGTATCTTATTCGCATTTCTTCCACGCCCGCTGAGAAGTGCTCTGCTATTTTTGAAAGTTTATTTAAATTTTCTCTTTCTTCGTTTGTAGGGGAATTACCCGCTATGCTTTGTTTTGCCACCGTCAGCGAATAATCACCAACCTGCGATACGAATTTGAAAAGCGGTGATAAATCGGTTTCGTTTAGTGGCAATGACGACAGCGCCGACATTGCGGTACCCGCCTCCTTATACACCTCTGCCGCTATGTTGCAAAACTGTGTAGGGGTTGTAACGTAGGCGCTTTTTTTGAGTTCGACGTCTATATTCGCAAGGCTGTCACATAAATCCGAAAGCGAACGCATATATGAATAGCGCAGACGGTTGCCGTAATTTTCTTTTTGCGTTTTTAGTTTTATTGCAAATCCAACCGGCACTAAAAATATCGCTACACTAAATGAAATTATACGTACAAGCCATACTTTTTTCAAACAAAACACCTCGTGTTTGTTTTTTCCTGTTTTGGTGAAATTATACTTTTCGGAAATAAGTGTTGTAATTATGGTATATAAGTATTATAATATTATTATCTATGAGTATATTTGGGGAGTTTTGTGCGTTTGAGCAGTACTATTTATCTTGACAACAGTTCGACCACCGCGGTTTGCGACACGGCGGTTAAATACATAAATGAGGCATTGATTAGTTACGGCAATCCCTCGTCTTTGCATATTATGGGTATGGAGGCGGAGGACAGGCTTAACCGTACGCGTTGTGCGGTTGCCAAAATGCTTTCCTGCCGAGAGGACGAAGTTTACTTTACAGGTAGCGGAACCGAAGCCAACAACACCGCAATTTTCGGTGCCGTTATGGCGAGGAAAAAACGCGGTAACCGAATTATTACCACCACGATTGAACATCCTTCGGTTTTAAAGGTTTTTGAAAAGTTGGAAAGCGAAGGTTTTGACGTTGTTTATTTGAAACCGCAAAAAGACGGCAAAATCAGTATAGACGAACTAAATGCCGCCGTTAACGAAAACACGATACTTGTAAGTATTATGCTTGTCAATAATGAAATCGGTTCTATCCAACCCGTACGCGCGGCGCGCGAGGCTATTATAAAGAACAATGCCCCTGCCCTTTTGCACTGTGACGCTGTCCAGGCGTTTGGCAAAATGAAATGTTCTGTCAAAGATTTAGGTGTTGATTTGCTTTCGGCAAGCGGACATAAAATAAACGGCCCTAAGGGTATTGGTATTTTATACAAGGCAAAAAACGCACATATTCTTCCGCTTATTTTAGGCGGTGGACAAGAAAGCGGACTTCGTTCGGGCACCGAGAGTGTTCCGCTTATAGCGGGACTTTTGGGTGCTATTGAAGAACTCCCACCTTGTGAAAAATTTTTATCGGATATGCAAAAACTTTCCGATTATGCAAAAGAAAAACTTCAAGAATTAGGTTTTGTCAAAATCAATTCACCCGTTGACGCATTACCTTCCGTACTTAACGTTTCGGTTTTGGGATACCGCTCTGAAACGCTTTTGCACTTTCTTGAACGTAAAAACATCTTTGTTTCAAGCGGAAGCGCGTGCGCCAAGGGTAAAGGCAGTTACGTATTACACGAATTAGGTCTTCCACAAAATGAAATTGACAGCGCACTCAGAATAAGTTTTGGAAGATTTAACACGCGTTCTGATATTGATGCGCTATGTGACGCTTTATGTGAAGCCACAAAAACTCTGCGAGGTAGAAAATGAAAGAAATAATTTTAATCAAAAACGGTGAACTTGTGCTTAAAGGACTCAACCGCCGCACTTTCGAAGACATACTTATAAAGAACATAAAAAAGAGGATTGCTCCGCTTGGCACTTTCAAGATTGAACGCGCACAGTCCACAATTGTCATAACACCGCTTGACGATGATTTTGATATTGAAGAGGCGGTAAGCCGCGTTGGTTGTGTTTTCGGCATTTCCGCTTACAACCGCGCCGCCGTTTGCGAAAAGGACATTGTGAAAATTATTGAAACGGCAAAAGAGTATCTTAAAACTCTTTTGGCTGACGTTAAAACTTTTAAGGTTGAGGCAAAGCGTTCAGACAAAAAATTCCCGCTTAAATCACCCGAAATTTGTTATGAGGTTGGCGGCGCACTTTTAGAGGCTTTTCCCCACCTTTCTGTTGACGTACACAACCCCGAACTTACCGTAACGGTTGAAATACGTGACCACGATGCATATATTCGCGCGGGACAACTGCGTGGTGCGGGCGGTATGCCTGTATCAAGCAGCGGACGTGCCGCCGTTATGATTTCGGGTGGAATTGACAGTCCTGTTGCGGCATATTTAATGGCAAGACGCGGACTTGAACTTAACGCTATTCACTTTGCGAGTCCTCCGTACACGAGCCCGCGCGCCGAACAAAAGGTTCGAAACCTTTTATCCCGCGTTGCACGTTACAGTGGCACAATAAGACTCGGCATTGTTCCTTTTACAGAAATTCAAGAAGAAATTGCCAAGAATTGCCCCGAAGAATATTTTACACTTATTATGCGCCGAATGATGTTGCGCATTTCACAAAAAATTGCGGCAGAACGCGGTTGCGGCGCACTTATTACGGGTGAGAGTTTAGGTCAGGTTGCCAGTCAGACCATGCCTGCGCTCGCCGTCACCGATGTTCTTGCAGAAATGCCTGTTTTGCGTCCGCTTATCGGAATGGACAAGGAAGACATTATTGCGGTATCTCGAAAGATTGATACCTTTGAAATCTCTATTCAACCTTTTGAAGACTGTTGCACCGTCTTCACACC
>JAFPBM010000119.1 GCA_017424125.1 Clostridia bacterium
ACAGAGAAGATTGACCTTGTTGTTAATATTGAGCCTTGGAATCAAAACAAGGTTTACGACCGAATGGGCCTTGACGACCAGACAACCGAAATTTTGGGACTGACTGTGCCGTCAATAACCGTTCCCGTAAAACCGGGACGTAATCTTGCGGTTATTATTGAGGTTGCGGCTATGAACAATCGTCAGAAGAAACTTGGATACAACGCAGCACACGATTTGCTCGAACGCCTTGGTATGAGCGAATCGGGCGATGCGAGCGACACTTCAGCATACTCAGGAAAGTAGAGGAAAATTTATGTTTACTTTGGGAATTGATTTAGGCGGAACAAACATCGCAGTTGGCGTTGTTAACGAAAAATATGAAATTGTAGGTCGCGGAAAGGTGAAAACAAACGCCGACCGCCCCGCAGAAGAAATTATTGCCGATATGGCAAAAGCGTGTTTTTTAGCACTCGAAAACGCAGGGCTTACCCTTGATGACGTTGATTTTATAGGAATCGGCGCGCCGGGTAGCATTGACCCTGTAAACGGATATGTGTTGTACACAAATAACATTCCCTTTGTCAATATGCCGTTAGTAGACACTTTGAAGTCATATCTTGGCAAGGATATTAAATGTTATATTGAAAATGATGCCAATGCCGCTGCATTCGGCGAGTATCTTGCAGGTGCAGGCAAGGGTACTAACGACTTCGTTATTGTAACTCTCGGTACGGGTGTTGGTTGCGGCGTTGTTATCGGCGGAAAACTTTTCACAGGTACAAACTATGCGGGTACAGAGGCAGGCCACACCGTTATAATTTATAACGGCGAAGATTGCACCTGCGGCAGAAAAGGTTGTTGGGAAGCATACGCTTCGGCTACCGCACTTATAAATCAAACGAAGAAAGCAATGCTTGAAAATAAAGATAGCAAAATGTGGGATATGGTATCGGGTGATATCGAAAAAGTTAACGGACTCACAGCATTTGACGGTATGAGAAACGGCGATGCCACCGCAAAAACCGTTGTTGATAACTACATTAACTATGTTGCTTGCGGTGTTACCAATCTTGTAAACGTATTCCAACCCGACGTTTTGTCAATCGGTGGCGGCGTATCACATGAGGGTGACAATATTCTCGTACCTATTCGTGAGTTTGTCGTTCGTGAACGCTATTCTAAAAACGTCGAAAAACAGACCGAAATTAACGCGGCAAAACTCGGTAACGATGCGGGAATCATCGGTGCCGCATGCCTTTATAAGAACTATTGATTTGGAGGAAATATGGATATAACGGCTTTGGTTTCAACACTTAATGATTTGAAAATTGAATACTTGTGCGATTGCCCTATGTCGTTATATACATCTTTCAAAATCGGCGGTCCTGCCGATGTTATGCTAAAACCACATAATGTAGAGCAACTTAAAACGGCGCTCTCGCTTTGTAAAGAGCATAACGTGCCCGTATTTATACTCGGCAAGGGCTCAAACCTTCTTGTGTCCGATGATGGAATAGAGGGCGCCGTAATTAATATTTCGTCGGGTTTTGACGAGATAAAACTACTAAATGATACAACCGTAGAATGCGGTGCGGGTGCATCGCTTTCTGCACTTTGTAATTTTTGTTTGGAACACGGCCTTTCGGGACTTGAGTTTGCTTTTGGCATTCCCGGTAGCGTGGGCGGTGCCGTTTATATGAATGCGGGTGCATACGGCGGTGAAATCAAAAACGTCATCACTTCTGCTACGTATCTTACAGCGGACGGCGAGGAATGTGAATTGCCTTCTGATAAACTTTCGCTTTCGTACAGAAAAAGCAAATTTAGCGGTAACGACGATATAATCTTGTCCGCTAAATTTGAGTTAAAGCCCGATAATGCCGATAATATTCGTGAGCGAATGAACGATTTTATAGGCAGACGCAAGGATAAACAACCGCTGTGTTTCCCAAGTGCGGGCAGTACTTTCAAGCGCCCCGAAGGGTATTATGCGGGCGCGCTTATTGAAGGAAGCGGACTTAAAGGTTTTACGGTTGGCGGTGCACAGGTTAGCGAAAAACACGCAGGATTTGTAATAAACAAAGGCGGCGCAACCTGTAAAGATGTTACCGATTTAATGGCTCATATTGTTAAAACCGTTAAAGAAAACTACGGTGTTACGCTCGAAGCGGAAGTTATAAAGATAGGGAGGTAAAAAGTGTGGAACTGCTTATAGTTACAGGTATGTCAGGCGCGGGAAAATCACAGGTTGTCAACGTTTTAGAAGACATTGGCTATTACTGTGTTGATAACATCCCACCACAACTTATTACCTCATTTGTAAACGTAATGTCGGGTAACGCTGAAATTAAAAAAGCGGCGATTGTTATTGACGTGCGTGCGGGCAAAAATTTTATAGATATTCCGCCCGTTTTGGAAAAAATGAAGACAAGCGGTGTTGAGTATAATATTGTTTTCCTTGATTGTGCCGACGATGTCTTAGTTCGTAGGTATAAAGAAACTCGCCGTAAACACCCGTTGTCACAAGGTAAAATCTCGCTTATTGATGCGGTAAAATCAGAGCGTATACTATTAAATCCTGTAAGAGAGATTGCGGATTTTGTCCTTGATACAACGCAAACCTCAGTCCGTCAGTTAAAGGAGCAGGTTAATATGCTCTTTGTCGGCAATCCGCACGACGGTATGCTCATTCGCTGTATGTCATTTGGTTTCAAGCACGGCCCCGCTACCGAAGCCGATTTAATGTTTGACGTGCGTTGTCTTCCAAACCCATATTACATAGACGAACTGCGCGAGAAGACAGGTCTTGAAACCGAAATTAAAGATTTTGTTTTAAATAATGAACAATCGCTTGAATTTAAAAAACGTTTGCTTTCTTTTATTGATTATGCCGTACCGCTTTATTGCAGTGAGGGTAAAAGCCAACTTGTAATAGCGGTTGGTTGTACGGGGGGCAAACACCGTTCCGTCGTATTTGCAGAACTTGTTGAAAAGCATTTAAAAGAGCAAAATTATAATACAAGCGTAATCCATCGCGATATTACAAAATAAAGGTGATATAAATGTCGTTTTCACACGATGTGAAAAATGAATTGTGCCAAGTAAGACCTGCCTCTTGTTGTAAGTATGCCGAATGTTACGGTATGCTGCTTTTCGGCAGGTCTTTTCAAAAAGGCGATATTTCTTTTTTAACCGCATCAAAGGATGTGGCAACGCGTCTTGCGGAACTTATAAAATCTTGTTTTGATATAACCGTAACCGTGTCGGAGGGCGGCGTAAAAAAACCAACCTATCTGATTTCGATAACGGATGACGTTGTTATAAAGAGAATACTAATAAAATACGACCGATACGGCACAAATGCGTTTATGGGAATTAATTATGAATTTCTAAAAAAAGAATGTTGTATAGAGGCGTTTTTACGCGGAGTATTTTTAAGTTGCGGAAGTGTCTGCGACCCTGAAAAAAGTTTCCACGCCGAATTTGCAATTAAAAACAGCGCACTTTCAGGCGATTTTTTTACAATTTTAACGGAACGCGGCCTGTCGCCCCGTTATACCGAAAGACAGGGTAAGAGCGTGATTTATTTTAAAAACGGCGCAGACATAGAAGATTTACTGACTGCAATCGGTGCTACAATGCACTCGCTTGAAATAATGAACGTTCAGATTTTAAAGGACATAAGAAACAAAACAAATCGAATAAAAAACTGCGATAACGGCAATATTTCACGCAATATAGAGGCATCGCTTTTACAGTGTGCCGCAATAGAAAAACTAAAAAAGGCGGACAAGTTATCAACCCTGTCTCCCGAATTATACGAGGTTGCGGTATTGCGCCTAGAACACCCGAATCATTCACTTTCGGAACTTTGTAAACTAATGGGTAATAAAATTACCCGTTCAGGAATGAACCACAGAATAAAAAAACTTTTAGAATTAGCAGAAAGGTAGGTGACAGACGTGGGTTTTGTCCATCTTCACGTTCATACAGAATATAGTCTTCTTGACGGCGCTTGCCGTATAACTTCATTGCTTGATGCCGCAAAAGAATTGGGGCAAAACGCCATAGCAATCACCGACCACGGCGTAATGTACGGCGCCGTAAATTTCTATAAAGAGGCAAAAAAACGTGATATCAAAGCCATAATAGGTTGCGAGGTTTACGTCGCACCGCGTACCCGTTTTGATAAAGTCAGGGGACTTGATAGCGAATACAATCATTTAGTACTCCTTTGCAAAAACGAAACGGGTTATAAAAATCTCATAAAACTTGTGTCAGCAGGCTTTAC
>JAFPBM010000120.1 GCA_017424125.1 Clostridia bacterium
CACTGGCGGTCCCATTATTTGGGGTAACTCCGCAGGTGCTATCCTGAATATCAACAAGTCCAACTATACCGACCCTTGGAACACTGCCAAATTCACATTTACTGTAACCGAAGAGTTGCAAAATGGTATGATTGCATTTTTGTGCCAAAGAACAACATATTTTGATAACATCACAATAATCGATATAACCGATACTATCAATACGGATGAGCCTAATTTTGATTTCAATAACGGTGGCGAAGTGCTCTTTATTGAAACTAGTGACCGTACAACTGTTACAACAGAGCAAGATGATGAAAAGGGTGCGGTTGCAAAAATTGCATTTAATGCAGGTACTTCAACACAGGATGGAGAAATTTCTCTTCCCTTTGCGTTGGGTGAAGGCAAGTCCTATGTTGTTAAAATAACCTATAAATCAAATGCATGGGTAGCATGTGATTGGGCGGATAAACCTATACGTGGTGATAGCGGACTTGACCCGACAACAAAATGGGTCACAGAGACACGCTATATTAGCGGTACAAACGGAGATTTGCTTAATTTCTATTCAAATCCCGGAACAGAAATTTATATTGCTAAAATCGAAATTACCGAAGCAGATGAAGCAGGCGGTCTTAACGGTGACGGTGTAATTGATACAACCGACTACACACTTATGAGAAACCGTTTCTTCGCCGCTAAGCGTGACGATTCTACGATGTTCGAAAAATACGCAGACCAGAACGGCGATGGTACCGTTGACATTTTGGATATGGTTCGCCTTTCTCTAAAATCGGCAAATAATTATCAATAATTTAGTTCTAATCCGTAGGGGAGGGGCTTTGCTCCTCCCTAAAAATGAGGTAAAAATATGAAAAAGTATATAAAAATACTATCGTTTCTCTTAGCGCTTTTAATGCTTTTAGGCGTTACGGGATGTAGCAAAATGACAGGCGAGTGGGTAAGCGAACGCGAGTATTATTACTATGACGAAGATGGCAACTGGACTAAACTCACAGACGAGGACAAGATTGCCGAACTTGGCGGAAACGCTGCAAACAAACCCGATAAGGATAAAGAGGACAAAAACGATAAGGTCGATACCTCAAAATTGCAAGTTTTGACCGACTATATGGGTAACGACGGCTGGGAGAAGACCTTTGACCACAAGAATATGTCAATTGAATCCTCACACGCCGACGTTTTACTTGACGACTACCGCGTACGCCGTACCGAAATGGGAGACGGCTACGTTACCTATAAGGTTGACGGCGTTGGCGAAATCCTTTTACACTACAGTTTCGGCGTTGGCGACAGATATGCGTCCGAGCCCGTTGTAACCGTTTCAAAAGACGGTGAAAAATGGGATGTTGTTAAACCGCAAAGCACAACTTACGAGCAGTTTAACGGCGATAGTTGGGTTAAATACGTTTCATACTACGGCGGAATTGATACCTCTAACCAGTACGTTAGGGTTACACTTAAAAACACCGCTAAATTCGTTTTTGACCCGAACTTAAACTTTATTCAGATTAACGGTATAACCGAAAAACTTTTGGGTGAACTCGGCGGTTATGCAGAGGGGATTTCCAAAGCACAAACCATCTATATCGACAGTAAAAACGGTAACGACCGCAACGACGGCACAAGCGAAGACAAACCGCTTAAAACCCTTTTCGCCGCATCACAAAAATCCTATGCCCCCGGCAGTAAGATTCTCTTAAAAGCAGGACAGTCTTTCACAGGCTCACTCAAAATTGCGGGCACAGGAACAGAAAAAGCACCTATAACCGTATCTTCCTACGGCAAAGGCGCAAAACCTGTAATCAACGCTCGCGGCGGCGCAGCACTTTCGGCAGGCGGCGAGTATATCAATATTACAGGTCTTAAAATCACCAACAAAACCGGTTCTCAGGGTATCAATATTACAACCTGTAAACCCGGCGCTACAAAGGGCGTTAAAATCACAAAATGTGAGTTTGAAGATATCAACGTAAACTTCACAAACACACAGCACGCCGCTTGCGGTGTTTACCTCAAAGCAGCAGGTAAAGAACCGGCTTGGTTTGATGGTCTCGTAGTTGAGGATAACAAGTTTGAACATGTTGCGCGTTGCGGCGTTGTATTTACAACCGACTGGTGTTCGCGTTCCGAAAAACAAGAGTGGGGACATAAAAACGATGTTTCCAAGGGCGAGTATTTCGGCAGCAAGAACGTTGCAATCCGCGGCAACACCTTCAACAAAACGGGCGGCGACGTTATCTTCGTCACAGGTCTTGAGGGCGGCGTAGTTGAAAAGAACCTTGTTTCCAACACAGCACTCTTCAGAAATGCAGGTGAAATCCACTGGGCTGCCATCTGGGCATACGGCTGTACAGGCACAGTCTTCCAGTATAACGAGGTTTACGGAAACCGCGGCACCAACTCCGGTTACGATTTACAGGCATTTGACGCCGATATCGCCAACCGCGACCTTATCTTCCAGTATAACTATAGCCACGATAACGACGGCGGATTTATGCTCTTCTGCTCTAATGATGCTACAACAAAGGGCGAAGAGGCAATTGCTACAACAGGCACAATCGTTCGTTACAACCTGTCGGTAAATGACGGTTGCGGACAGAACCTCGCGGTATTTGACATTACCTCAAGTATCTATGATTCACAGGTTTACAACAACACAATTTATTGTGGAGTTCCGACACATCTTGTATCCTTTGCAAACTATGACGGCGGTCCTGATGATTCAAGAAACACCGTATTTAAGAACAATATTTTCTACGCACCGAGCGGAACGGCAATTACATACAAAATTAGCCGTCTTAAGAGTGCGTTATTCGAAAACAACGTATTCTATAACATTGAACCGCCGGTAAGCCCCGCAATCACGCTCAAAGACAACAAGAACTTTGACCCGCAATTTGTAGAAGGCGGCGCTATCGGCAACGGCATTGAAGCAATGGCAAATAAATACGCTCTTAAGTCAGGCTCACAGGGTCTCACCTCCGGTATTGCAATTGCAAACAACGGCGGCAAAGACCTCCTTGGCAACAAGGTGAACGATAAACTCATGGGCGCTATTGCGAAATAGTATATATATAATGTGTGGGGTGTGAAAAGCACCCCACGTTATGAGGTAAATTTATGAAAAAACTTTCTTTACCAAAAAGAATATTGTCTTTCGTGCTTGTAGGCGCGCTGTTGGTAGGTCTGTTTTGTGGAAATTTGGTTGCCAACGCCGCGACGGAAACAGATACCAAAACGGTATCCTTTAGCGTTCTTGACGGCGATACCGCGGGTACCCTCAGTAATTCTTACGGACCGAACCCGCTTGGCACGGCTATCGGTTATGCCTTTAACGGATACAGTTATTACCCAAATCAAGCAACCGACAGTATGGTATGGAATTACCAAAACATTAGCGAATTCTGTATCTACGGTCTTGGCAATAAAGCGTATAACGACGATACATATAATTCTTTTTATAAATTTTCGGCATCGTCGGACGGTGTAACCTACACGCCGCTTACAATAACTACAACGGTTGTTGCTAACTATACGGGAAATTATCGCAGAGTAAAGGTAACTCCGCAAAATATTCCCAGCGGTACTAATTATATCAAACTGACGTCTGAAGTTATAGATACAAAGTGGAACAAAGGTGTTGTTTTGGGTGCGACTATTACGTATAATCCCACTTTGACACCCGAATTCACAGTTCTTGCTAAAAACATTAAAAATGAATATGCTAACCCCGTTGCAGATGCGGCAACCGTTACAAGAGATACGCTTGTTAAGGTTGATGGACTCGGCAGTTCGGGCGACGTTAAAATTAAAAAAGACGGTACCGCAGTTACCGCCGCAGATTATTATAATTCAACGGAAAAGGGCTATATTTTCAAAACGGACGGAACCTATGAAATTACTGCAACAAACAGCAATTTCACCGCAGGTAAAACCTTTTCGTTCACTCTTGCAAAAAAAGAAGTAGGAACACTTGTATACACCAATACGAGTTATAATTATTTTGAGCAAAAAGCACATGGCGCTACGACCGTAACGGGATATTATGATATGCCACTTGACGAGTCTATTGCAGGTAAAAATAAGGCATCGCTCTACCCCAAATCGCCCGGCGGATACGTAATTTGGAACGTTGCAAATCTTTCGGGCTTTGCGATTGAAACTATAAGTACAGGTACAAGTTTTGATTTTGCCAACGCCTATATTTTCACCGCCTCAGCAGACGGTATTGAGTGGGTTACTGTTCCTTATAATATTACGGACCCCAACCCGAA
>JAFPBM010000121.1 GCA_017424125.1 Clostridia bacterium
ACCTTTCGGGGAACGCAACGATGGTATCGCCCTTCAACCCGAACGGCTCGATGTGGGCAATCGAGGGTATCACTTCCCCTGACGGCAGAGTGCTGGGTAAGATGGGTCACTCCGAGCGTATCGGCGAAAACTTGTATAAGAACGTCGAAGGCAACTTCGATATGAAGATTTTTGAAAGTGGTGTAAAATACTTCAAGTAAGGAAACAAAATCTATGATTGATTTTCATTCTCACGTTTTACCGCATTTAGACGACGGCGCAAAGGACGTCGATATGGCGGTGAAAATGTTGGAGGAAAGCAAACGACAGGGTGTCAAAACGGTAATTTGCACACCGCATTATTACAGCAAAAAGCGCAGTCCACGGCAGTTTATTGAAAAGCGAGCGACGATAGCCTCGTCGCTGCTTTCTCACGTCCCCGAGGGGATAGAATTGCGGTTTGGGGCAGAAGTGTACTTTACGGCGGACACGGTTACGGTGTTTGAGGAGATGGCGCTTTTATCTATCGAGAACACGCGCTACGTTATGGTGGAGTTGCCTTTTACGCACAAATATGAAGATCGGCTGTTTCAGAAATTAGAGGCTTTTATGTTAGAGACGGACTGTATACCGTTGATTGCGCACGTGGACAGGTATCCTGCTATTTATAGAAAGCCTGCTATTTTGACCCGTTTAGCGGCGATGGGGTGTCTGTTTCAAGTAAACGCCGAGGCATTTTTCGTCAAAGGCATACAAGGCTTGGCGCACGCTATGTTAAAGAAGGGTATGGTGCACGCCGTCGGTTCGGATATGCACAATATGGAAGACAGAGCGCCGAATATGCAAGCCTTTGCCGAATTGTTAGGGCAGATGCCTACGGAAGTGCAAGAAGGCTTGCGGCAGACCCAAGCGGATATTTTGGAAAATCGCTTGATCATCCCCAAGGTAGAAAGGATAAAGAAACTGTTTGGAAAATTTTTTTAACAAAAAAAAGTTGCATTCTTTTTAGGAATATGCTACAATGAAAGAAAAAAAAGGAGATAATAACATGGCAAAGATTACGGCAGATACGTTGATTGCAGACGTTTTACAGTTGAATCCGAACGCACCGGAAATTTTGTTGGCAGCAGGCATGCATTGTTTTGGTTGTGCATTGGCGCACAATGAAACGGTGGCAGAGGCAGTTGCGGTACACGGTGAAGATTTGGATACGTTGCTTGCAAAGTTAAACGAAGGCTTGGCAGACTAAACGAAAAGTGGCGGCAAGACAGGAAGGTCTTACCGCCGCTTTTAAAATCCCGAAGAAAACTTACAAAAACGGCATAAAAACAGTTGATATTTTTACCAAAGTGTGATATAGTATATAAGCAAAATAGATAAGGCCTGGTGGTCAAGAGGTTAAGACGGCGCCCTCTCACGGCGCAATCCCGGGTTCGATTCCCGGCAAGGTCACCAAGTAACGTCACCCGAATGGGTGGCGTTTTTACTTGGTGACCTTGCCGTAAGGAATGGGTTCCGCGGTTCGCGCGAGCCGTTGCAAACGGCGACACTCTCCGAGGGGCCCCTTTGGGGTATCGGAGATACCCGTTGGGGTCACTATATCATACGGCGTGTTTTTTCGTTGTGTTCCAACGGATTGACTTGCACCCATAAGGTTCGCGCGAGCGTAGCGACGCCCTGCCACCTTGCGTGGCAGATACCCGTTGGGGGAAATCAATCCCCCTGTGTTTTTTTGTTGTTCCCTACGGGACGTCGTTTCACTTGCCTTTTACTATATTCTGAATCATAAAACATAAAAGCACCTATCTTACGAGAAAT
>JAFPBM010000122.1 GCA_017424125.1 Clostridia bacterium
GCTTCTCAGAATGACAGTCAAATAAAGTTTCGCTCTGTTTTAAGGGTAGTGTTGCAATCGGATTATACAGTTTGACGGGTGGAATTTATGAAAACAAAGGTAATACGTGATAACGGTGTTTTAAAAATAGACATTGGCGGTAAAATATACGATCCGTTGTCTTTTAAATCGTTTAGAGCCAATCCCAAAAACGTTTCTGAGTTTTACAAGGCGGGAGTGCGACTTTTCAGCGTGCTTTCGAGTGGTGTGACCTCGGCGTTGGGTGTTCCTTATTCACTTTACGGTGAATCGTGGGTTGGTGAAGGGAAGTATGATTTTTCCGCCATCGACCGACAGATGGATATGTTTATAGAAAACGCTCCCGAGGCTTATTTTGCACCCATGTTTCAGGTGGATACGCGAGAGTGGTATTTGGCTTCTCACGATGTGCCAAACTCGTTTACCCATTTGTCACAGATAGCGTGTGACGAGCAGTGGAAAAAGGCTGCTGCCGATTACATAAAGGCGGCAATCGCATATTGCGAGGAAAAATACGGCGAGCGTATTTACGGTTATTTTTTGCTTGGCGGAATGACTACCGAATGGTTTTCGGGACGTGATTATGAGGAATCGCACCCCATAAAAGAAGCGGGATACAGAAAATGGCGAAATGACGAAAACGCAAAACTGCCCGCAAAAGATCTGCTCGATGCCGAGGGTGAAGTGTTTTTGGGTGAGCATGAGTCAGAGGTTTATTTGGCACGAAAGTTCCACAACGAAACAATAGCCGACTTGATTTTATATTTCTGCCATGAGGCGCAGTCGGTTATAAAGCACAATAAATTGTTGGGTCTTTATTACGGCTATTTGTTTGAGCTTGGCGGCGCAAGGCTTTTTAACGACGGCAGTTTGGGGTACGAAAAGGTATTTTTAAGCCATGATATTGATATGATTTCAAGCCCGTCGGCTTATGGCTACAGAGGGTTAAACGACCCGAGTGCCTATATGCTTACTCACAAAACTCTTGATGCACACAATAAGCTTTATTTTCTTGAATTTGACCACATAACGCATACTGCACCCGAGATGGTAAACGACCCCGAAGGTGCAACCCAAAAGAATAAAGCACTTGTAAAGATACCGGGTGCAAACTCAAAGTGTAAAAATGAAACGGAATCGTTGAATTTGATGTACAGAGATTTCATTCTTTGCAATTCTAATATGACGGCACTTTGGTGGTTCGATATGTTTGACGGATGGTTCCGTTCGGACGGTATGATGCAGGCTGTTGCCAAAATGATAAAATTATCTAAAGAATTTGGCGAAACGAATACTCATCGTGTGTCGGAAATAGCGGTGTTTGCCGAAGGTGAGGCTATGTACCGTGTGCGAAAAACATCGAATATGGCAACGCTGTGCCTTTCCAATATCCGCAGAACCTTGGCCGAGTGCGGTGCGCCTTATGATTTGTACTCGATAGGCGACGTTTTTCTGCCGCAGGTTAAAGATTATAAGTTGTATATCTTCGTCAACCAATACGATATGCCCGAAATGGTGAAAAAATATATCACCGAACAACTTAAAATCAAGGGCAAGACCGTGCTGTGGCTTTATGCGCCCGATTACGCCAAGAACGGTGAAAGGGACGTGTTCCGTGTGTCACAAACGGTGGGCATGACGGTTAAAACAAGCGAACAATCACACGGAGACGTGGTGTTTGACGGTGACCGCTTCAGTTATCCCGTGTCTGCGCCTTATTTTTCGGTTGATGACGATTCGGCGCACGTTTTGTGCCGTTTTGAGGACGGCTCGGTTGCGGCAGCATATAAAGAAACCGACGGTGTAAAGACCGTTTACGTTGCAACCTGCAATTTACCGTCGGAACTGTTAAGGACTATTGCAAAGCTTGCCAACGTGTTTGTTTACAGTGAAAACAACAAGGTTTACGTTTACCCCAATTCACAGGTGGTGGGTGTTTATAACGCAACTGAAAGCGATGCTGAAATTCAC
>JAFPBM010000123.1 GCA_017424125.1 Clostridia bacterium
CAAATTCAACGTATCGGTACTGACAGAAGACGTGCCTTATGACGTTATACGTCATTTTGGAATGCAGTCGGGCAGGGACATAAACAAGTTTGAAAATTGTGAAAACGCTCAGCGTTCTTCTAACGGAATTATCTATATTCCAAAATACACAAACGCATATTTTTCGGCAAAGGTTATAAGCAAACAGGACCTCGGCACACACGTACAGTTTATCGGCGAAGTGACAGAATCCAAGACACTTTCGGATAAACCGTCCTGTACCTATGCACACTATCATTCGGAAATCAAACCGAAAAACTGAATATTTATATCATAAATGCGTAAAACAATTACGAGGTGAAAAATATGAAAAAATATATCTGCCCTTGCGGCTACGTCTATGACGAAGCAGTAGGCGACGAAGAAAACGGAATTGCACCGGGAACGGCTTGGGAAGACGTACCGGAAGATTGGGTATGCCCGGTCTGCTCGCTCGGCAAAGACGCATTTGAAGAAGAATAATAAAGAAAAAGGGACGCACATGCGTCCTTTTTTTATTGACCTTGAGGATAATAAAATATATAATGTAAAATATAAAAAGGTGGTGTGTGTTTTGATAAGACCTGCAACGGTTGCGGATTTGCCGCGTATTATGCCGATATATGAACGCGCAAGAGGATACATGGCGCAAAACGGCAACAAAAACCAATGGATAAACGGTTATCCGCAGGAAAGCGTTTTGATTGATGATATAAATAAAAATCGGCTTTTCGTTTTGGAAAACGGAGAATTTTTAGATGCCGTTTTTGTATTTTTTATAGGGTTGGACCCGACCTATGCATATATTGAGGGCGCGTGGAAAGACGGTAGTGAATACGGTGTTATCCACCGCGTTGCGAGTAGCGGACGGGTGAAGGGTGTTTTCACTTCTTGCCTCGATTTTTGCAAGTCGCAAATCACGCATATCCGCATAGACACCCACAAAGATAACGTTATAATGCAAAACACGCTCAAAAAGCACGGCTTTTCGGAATGTGGTATAATATATCTTGAAAACGGCGCCGAAAGACTGGCGTATGAACTGACTTTGGAGGAATAGTATGAAACTTAATTACAAACGCACCGTCCTTATAGGTTTTGCTTTTATGTCAATATTGGCATTTTGGCAGTTTTACGACCAGGTTATACCCTATGTGCTTGAAAACGTGTTTAGCCTTAACACCTTTACGGCAAACGCTTTGATGGCTGTCGACAATATTTTAGCAATATTTATGTTGCCGCTTTTCGGTGCAATTTCGGATAAAACAAGAACCCGCCTTGGCAAACGTACGCCGTATATCCTTTTTGGTACGCTTGCGGCGGTAACGTTGCTTGTTATACTCGGCATTTTTGAAGAAAAAGCAAATTTTTGGGGTTTTATAATTACTCTTATGCTTCTTTTAGTTGTAATGGCAACCTACAGAACTCCCGCCGTTGCATATATGCCCGACGTAACCGAAAAACCGCTTCGCAGCAAGGCAAACGCTATTATCAACCTTGTCGGATATATCGGCGGAATTTTCTCCACCGTTTTAATGATGTTCCTCTTAAAAAGTGATAAAACTGCGACGGGTGAATCGGTCTATTCGGATGAGCAGTCTTTTTTACCCGTCTTTATAATCGTCGCACTCTTTATGCTCATATCGGTGCTGATACTTGTCTTCTCGATTAAAGAAAATAAACTGTTAGCAACTGTAAACATTAAGGATGAAGAAGAGATAGCCGAAAAAGAAACGGGCAAAATGCCGCGCTCCGTACTTGTAAGTCTTGTGCTTATTTTAGCGTCGGTATTTTTGTGGTTTATGGCTTATAACGCCGTAACAACCGCGTTTTCACGCTACTGTGTCAACGTGTGGGGCACCGACCTCGGTACGTCGTCGAGTTATCTTTTGGTGGCAACCATATCGGCAATAATCGCATTCGTGCCACTTGGATTTTTATCAAGCCACCTTGGCAGAAAAGCCACCGTCCTTTTAGGAATCGTGCTTATGACGGCCTGCTATTTTGTTGCCATATTTATAACACATCAAACACCTATAATGTATGCAATATTCGGCCTCGTCGGCATCGGTTGGGCGGCAATTAACGTAAACTCTTTCCCAATGGTTGTAGAGATGTGCCGCGGCACAGACGTCGGCAAATATACAGGTCTTTACTATACTTTCTCAATGGCGGCGCAGATTACAACGCCCTTGCTTTCGGGTTTTCTGATTGATAATTTAGGACTCGGATATTCCGTTTTGTTCCCGTATGCCGTACTGTTTTCGGTTCTTTCGTTTATTACAATGAGTTTTGTAAAACACGGCGACAGCAAACCGCAAAGCGCACCTCAGTTTTAGAAAATTTCGACGTGGAGGATTAGTATATGATACCTCTTTTAATAACCGTTTTGGTGCTTTTGGCAATAATGTTTTTTCTAATAGCACCAACGCTCCGTCGCCACCCGGACAGAGAGATTTTATCGGGTTTAGACGTTGCCCACCGCGGTCTGCACGATTTAGAAAGTGATACCCCTGAAAACTCCATAGCAGCTTTTTTGGAGGCTGCGGCGCGCGGATACGCAATCGAAAACGATATACATCTTATTGCCGACGGCAACGTGGTTGTTTTCCACGATTATACATTAAAACGCATGTGTGGAGAAGACGTAGAAATTGAAAAATGCACACTTCAAGAATTGAAAAAGTACACCCTCGGCACCTCGGGAGAAAAAATTCCAACGCTAAAAGAATGTCTTGATGCAATCGACGGCAGGGTGCCGTTACTTATAGAGTTTAAAACCGAAAGTTTTAAAAATTACAAAGCGCTATGCGCCGCCGCAAACGAGATACTGAAAGATTATAAGGGCAAATATTTTGTGCAGTCGTTTTTTCCGCCCGTGCTTTATTGGTACCGCAAAAATAGGCGCGATATTTTGCGCGGACAACTTGCGACGGCAACCGAAAAAGAAACACTTGCAAAACGTCTTATGGGCTATTTGGTTTATAACTTTATGTCCCGCCCCGATTTTGTTTCGTACGATATACGTTCTGTAAAAAATATAATGTTCCGCATAGTAAAATGCTTGGGCGCACTGCCTGTCGGTTGGACAATACGAAATGAAGAAGAATATAAAAAAGCAAAAAAATCATTTAAGACCTACATATTTGAAAACTTTTTAGCAAAATAAAAAAAGGTGCTCTCGCACCTTTTTTTATTTTGCAATTATAAGTCCTAAATTACCGCGTTTTCCACCTGTGTAGCGGTGGGAATGTAAAATATCCCCATTGCAACAGGTGCAAACGTCGGCAACGCAAATGTTTTCATTTTTTATACCCGAATTTATTAAAATAAGTCGATTGGCTTCTTTTAAATCAAGCATATATTTACCGTCACCTTTTGGGGTGAAAATATCCAAAGGGTTAATGTACTTAATATGAGAAAACGCTTCGAAAACAGGCGTATCAACCTCGTAACAACATTTGCTGATTGAGGGACCAATCGCGACAATAATATCTTTAGGGCTGGAACCGAAATCTGCTACCATTTTTTCTACCGTAACCCTGCCGATTTCGGCAACCGTACCGCGCCATCCCGCGTGTGACGTTGCAATAATTTTAAGTTTTGTATCATAAAACGCAAGCGGTACGCAGTCGGCGTATTGGGTTACAAGCCCTACGTTTTCTAAATTTGATATTAGTCCGTCAACGTCATCGTAGTCAAGCGGTTTTATAATACCCTTGCCGATATCTTCCTCGCTTACGGTGCGCACGTTGTTCGTGTGGGTTTGTTTTGAAAAAACGAGCCGTTTTTCAGAAAAACCGATAGCATCACACAATCGTCGCCAGTTTTCATACACGTGCTCATATTTATCTCCGTTCAAAAAACCTGTGTTGAACGTGGCGTATTGCCCTTCGCTCACACCGCCTATTTTAGAAGTAAATGCGTGCTTAACCCCGAATTTGTCAAACAGGGGAAAGGTAAAATATAAAAGGCCGTGCTTTTGATGTACGTTAAGGGTTTTGGTTTCAATATTCAAAAAACATCACCGTCCAAGCAAATATCAGAAGTATGAATTTCAATTTTCCGTCCGTCACATTCGGCAATTACCGTACCGCAAAGGTCGGTGCGGTAAATTTCGGCGCCCGCGTTTTCCAATCTTTGTAAAACTTTTTTATTGGGGTGACCAAATGTGTTTTTGTCGCCTACGGATATTATAGCATATTCGGGCGCCGTTGTCTTTATAAATTTTTCGCTGCTGCTCGTTTTGCTTCCGTGGTGACCGATTTTTATTAAATCACAGTCGGAAAGTACGTTTCTTGACAGCAAATCTTTTTCGTTTTCTTTCTCTGCATCACCCATAAACAAAAAGGTGTTTTTGAAAAAGCGCAAGTTTAAAACGACAGAATATTCATTAAGTTCTTCATAAATTTTACGGGTAGGGGAAAGACAAATAATTTCCAAAAATCCCTCCTTGATAATCGTCTTTCCATAGGAGAGCGTTTCTTTATATATGCCTTGCCGTTTTATACTGCTTTCAAGTTCCATAAAGCAAAGGGTATTATTATCAATCTGCGGTGTGTAAACGCGGTTTATGCTAAAACTGTTTATTATATTGTCCGCCCCGCCAATGTGGTCTTCATGCGGGTGGGTGAGCACCAAGTGCTCGATTTTTTTAACACCCATAAGTGATAGATAGTTTACAATTCGTGAACCGTCCAAGGTATTACCGCAGTCGATTAACATATTTTCACCGTTAGGTAAACTAAGGTATGCACAGTCTGCCTGTCCCACGTCGAAAAAATAAACGGTA
>JAFPBM010000124.1 GCA_017424125.1 Clostridia bacterium
AACCGTTTAGGAAATGCCATTCGGCGTTGCGCTCTGACGTTGGAATTCCGTCAAGCAATTCCTGTGCTTCTTCAAAGCGGCCCGACGCTATTAAGTTACGTATATCGGGGAAAGAGGAATTAGCACTCTGATATGCACCGCCCGTTTGTTTAGAACCTCTGCGACGTTCATTCATAATTTTATCGTACGCATCGTTGATTTCCTGCATCTTTTCCTCTGCCAAATCGGCAATAGGATTATCTACGTAATTGTCGGGATGGTATTTACGCGCCATTTCACGATAGGCTTTTTTTACCTCTTCATCAGTAGCATTACGGCTTATTCCCAAAACCTCATACGGATTTTTCATTTGTTTTACTCCTTTTAAAAGTATCTTCCATACCCATATAAATTATATTACCAAGTATGTTTTTATACTGTTTTATATTTATCAGTTCAAAGGCATTTATAGCCTCGTTTATACACATATAAACGTTACGTTCTGCACGTTCCTTTGCATCTTCACAAGAAATAAGCGGGTTGTATCTTCCCTTTTTAATATCCTCTTCCAAATCACAAAGGGCATCGAGCAGATAGATGTATCGTCCCATACAAAAGCCGAGCCTTGAAAGAGCGCGTTTATCGCCCTCTTCTTTTCCGCAGAGTGAAAAGAGTTTTGAAAGCGCATCACTCGTCGGTGCGGCGGCTATATCCATATTACCGTCCTCACGTTTTTCGGCTGCCGCCTGTTCTTTTACGTAGTTTGATACAATCTCCTCTACGTTGGGATACTTGTTTGCCGCCTTTTTGTGCGGACGGGAAAGAAATGCTAAAAACATTTTATATAAGAGTTTTTTTACACCCTTTTCATCACATACGTTATCGAGTGCTTTATAATACACCATTATTACGCTTGCGGCGGCGGGTAAATCGAAATCTTGCCCGCTATCCTTACAGTAAGTGCATTTTTTTAATGGATTGCAGACACACGCTTTTCGTTCGGTAGTATGGGTGTTATCTGCAAGGGACAGCATAAGAAGAGAATAAAACGTAAAGTCATAACTAAGCGTAAAGCGCAAGGCAAAGCCGTATTCTTTGCCAAGATGACGGCAAAGCGAACAGTAGACGGCTTTATACATCTCGTATTCTTTTATCCGAAGTTCCGGCTTATACGCCTTTATATAACCTAACATAACATCCATCCCCCTTTACTTCATTCTAATATAACGAGCGGTAATATTAGTTAATAATGTGTGAATAAATCAAAGAAGCGGTTTCAAAAATTTGCCTGTATAGGATTTATCACATTTTACAACTTCTTCAGGCGTGCCCGTTGCTATAACGGTGCCGCCCTTTGCGCCTCCCTCGGGTCCTAAATCAATAATATGGTCGGCGGATTTGATTACGTCAAGATTATGCTCGATTACGAGAACGCTGTTGCCCGCATCAACAAGGCGCTGCAAGACTTCCAGAAGTCTGTGCACGTCGGCGGTATGCAGACCTGTTGTCGGCTCGTCAAGGATATAAATCGTTTTACCTGTCGGGCGTTTTGAAAGTTCTGTTGCAAGTTTTACACGCTGTGCCTCGCCGCCCGAAAGGGTTGTTGCGGGTTGACCGATTTTGATATAACCGAGTCCCACGTCATATAATGTTTTGAGTTTTTTGTGGATTTTGGGAATAGATTCAAAGAAATACATACCCTCTTCCACCGTCATCTCAAGCACTTCGTGTATGTTTTTGCCTTTATATTTGATTGCCAACGTTTCGCGGTTAAAGCGTGTGCCGCCGCAAACCTCGCACGGCACGTAAACGTCGGGCAGGAAATGCATTTCAATTTTGAGTGTTCCGTCACCCTCACACGCTTCACAGCGGCCGCCCTTTACGTTAAAGGAAAATCTACCTGCGGTGTAGCCTTTCATTTTGGCATCCTTTGTTGATGCAAAAAGTTCGCGTATGTCGGTAAACACGCCCGTATATGTTGCGGGATTCGAACGCGGCGTCCTGCCGATTGGGGACTGGTCTATATCTATGACCTTATCAAGATTTTCTACACCCAAAATTTCTTTGTGTTCACCTGATATTTTATGCGCGCCATTCAGTCTGCTTGCAAGTTCCTTATAAAGTATCTCATTTATAAGCGAAGATTTCCCCGAACCCGAAACACCCGTAACACAAACAAATTCCCCGAGCGGAATTTTTACGTTTATATTCTTAAGGTTATTCTCTTTGGCACCTTTTACGGTTATGAATTTTCCGTTACCTTTACGGCGTTTTTCGGGAACGGGTATACTCTTTCTGCCCGAAAGATAATCACCCGTTATGGAATCTTTACAGTTAATAACTTCATCCACACTACCCGCACAGACAACCTCACCGCCGTGGATACCCGCACCTTTGCCTATATCGACAACAAAATCTGCACTTCTTATGGTATCTTCATCGTGTTCTACTACGATAACGGTATTGCCAAGGTCGCGAAGACGCTTGAGCGTTTCTATAAGCCTTGTGTTATCGCGCTGATGCAGACCGATGCTGGGCTCGTCCAAAATATAGACAACTCCCATAAGCGAAGAACCTATCTGTGTTGCAAGGCGTATGCGCTGACTCTCGCCGCCCGAAAGAGTACCCGAAGAGCGCGAAAGCGTGAGATAATCAAGACCGACGCTGTTAAGAAAATTAAGACGTTCGCGGATTTCCTTTACAATTGGGCGCGCGATTTTTTCCTGCATATTGGAAAACTTTAGCGTTTCTATAAACGCGAGCGCCGATTCGACCGACATGTCGCAGAATTCTTTTATATTTATTCCGCCCACCGTAACGGCAAGTGCCTCGGGTTTGAGGCGGGCACCGCCACATTCCGGACAGGCGCTTTCGGTCATAAGGGTTTCAAGTTCGTTTCTTGAATAGTCGCTTGAGGATTCTTTATATCTTCGTTCGATATTATTAACGATACCCTCAAATGCTGACATATGCGTTCCGCCGCCCCAAAGCGCACTACGGGTAAGTTTTAGTTTTTCCTCGCCCGTGCCATAGAAAATGGCGTTTTTACCCTCTCGGCTTATATCCTTAAACTTGGTATCAAGCGTAAAACCATATTTTTCGCCGATTGCGGTAAAATACATAGTAGCAACCGAGTTTTCCTGTCCGTGCCAGCCGTTTATATTCCAACCGATAACCTTTATTGCGCCCTCGCGCAAAGTAAGGTCTTCATTAGGCACAACGAGACGCGGATTAACCTTCATAAACACGCCGAGTCCCATACACTTAGGGCAAGCGCCCATTGGGTTATTAAAAGAAAACATTGTTGGGGTGAGTTCGGGAATACTGATACCGTGTTCTTCACAGGCGTAGTTTTGTGAAAAGAGAAGTTCTTCTCCGCCGACGACGTCGATTATTACAACGCCGCCCGAAAGTTCTGCCGCCGTTTCAACGCTATCGGTAAGGCGGCTTTTGATTTCGTCGTTTATCACAAGGCGGTCGACAACCACCTCGATATTATGTTTTTGATTTTTATCAAGTTTGATTTCTTCTGAAAGGTCATAGATATTTCCGTCAACGCGAACGCGGACATAGCCCGATTTGCGCGCCGCCGAAAACTCCTTTTGGTGTTCGCCTTTTTTGTTTCGTACAACAGGTGCCAAAACCTGAATTCTCGTACCCTCGCTTAGTTCTGCCACGCGGTCTACTATCTGGTCACAGGTTTGCTGTGCAATTTCTTTTCCGCAAACTGGACAGTGCGGTATGCCGACGCGGGCATACAGAAGACGGAGATAATCATATATCTCGGTTACCGTTCCAACGGTGGAACGCGGATTTTTAGAGGTTGTTTTTTGGTCTATGGATATTGCGGGTGACATACCCTCAATTGATTCTACGTCAGGTTTTTCCATTTGGCCCAAAAACATACGCGCATAGGAAGAAAGGGATTCAACGTATCGGCGTTGTCCCTCGGCATATATGGTATCAAAAGCGAGTGAAGATTTGCCCGAACCCGAAAGTCCCGTAAAGACAATCAGTTTATCACGCGGTAACTCTACACTTACGTTTTTTAGATTATGAACGTTTGCACCTTTTATAATTATTTTATCGTTTGCCATTGCATCCTCCAAAAAGAATATACAGATATATTTTAACCTATATTTTATTAAATGTAAATGTTTTTTGCGCAAAAAATAAAAACGTCTTTTGCAAATTCTGCAAAAGACGTTTTCTAAATTTTATTCTTGCGTTTCTGCTCTTTTTCCAAAGAGGTTTATGACGCCTTTTTTCTGTAAACCGTAAACCACGATTATGGCAATCGGACAAAGGAAAAGTCCCAAAATGCCGAAAAGACGCAGACCTACGAATATTGCTAAAAGCGTTATAAGCGGGTGCATACCGATTTGGTCGCCTATCACCTTGGGTTCAAGGAAGTTGCGGACAACCACAACGACAATATAAATTATTGCAAGGCCGACTGCGCGCCACACATTGCCCGATATGAGCGAGATAATTGCCCACGGAATTACTACTGCGCCCGTACCCAAAACGGGTAAAATATCAACAAATGCGACGATTGCCGCAACGCTTACTGGGTTCTTAACGCCTATTATGGCAAAACCTACGCTAAGTTCTGCAAAGGTTATGAGCATTAAGAGCATATAACTTTTGAGAAGTTTGAAGACACTTTCAAGAAAAATCTTTTTAATTTCCGATATTACTCTATTCACTTTACTTGAAACGTGTTTGTGGAGAAACGCCATTATTACGTCATAATCTTTTGCTATATAGCAACTTGCAACTACGGTTATGATTATTGTAATTAAAAGATTAGGCGCATCTTTTGCAATTATTGTAGCAGAGGATGATAAAACAGCCGTTAAAACGTCGGTTAGTTTTTTAAGAATCGTATCGGGCATTGTTTCGATTGCCGATGCGATACTCGGTGGCAATTCGGTCATTAAATCCGAAAATCTTGCGTTTATATCGCCAAATATATCCTTAAAGGTTGTAAGATACGTTGGGGCTGCCGAAATAAAACTGCTTGCTTTATTATAAATGAACACACCGAGCCACGACAATAGCAAAAGCGTGATAAGGTAAAGAACCAGCACAAAAAGTACCGAAACAAGGCTTTTTTTGATTTTGAGTTTGCGTTCCATGAATTTTGCGGGACGCTGAACCAAAACAGCGAGTAAAAGCCCTATTACAAACGGCAAAAGATAGAGTGTGCAGAATTTTAGCAAAAAGTATAGAAGCTGATGGCACTGA
>JAFPBM010000125.1 GCA_017424125.1 Clostridia bacterium
AAGAGGAACTCATAGCCGCAATGCACGGCGGCGCGGGCCTCAACACGTTAGAAAAAAGTTTTCTCGATAAACACGGTATGTCTACTGATATGCGTCAGGTGTTTATAAATGCGACCGAAGCGTTAATGGACGAAAAGGTTGATATTGTAATGGGAAACCACCCACAACAAAACGATACCGTGGGTAAACTGCAAAAGGTATCAGAGGGTAAACCCATTGCCGACAGTGGCGAATGGCAGCGTTTTCTTAATCGTATTATTGACAAAGCAATCGACCGCTTTAAGGACGAACAGTAGGTGATAAGGTGAAAAAAACGGTTTGCATATTGCCGTTACTGCTTGCGCTTTGCGTGCTGTTTTCTGCCTGTACGGGTTACGTAGAACCCACAAGCACGGCAGACGGCATTATTGCAACGGTAAACGACGTTCCCGCTTTTGACGGCGAAACACCATACGTCGATATCAACGGCGGTGTTCCGAATTTCAAAGATAGCGATATGACACTAAAATCGTACGAACGCTATTCTCCGCTTGATTTTTTGGGGCGTTGCGGTGTTGCAGACGCCTGTGTCGGCAAGGATATGATGCCAACAGAGGAACGCGGCGCAATAGGAATGGTTAAACCGTCGGGTTGGCACACCGTAAAGTATGATATTGTCGACGGCAAATATCTTTATAACCGTTGTCATCTGATTGGCTATCAGTTAACGGGCGAAAATGCAAACGAGGAAAATCTCATAACAGGTACACGTTATCTAAACGTTGACGGAATGTTGCCGTTTGAAAATATGGTTGCCGATTATGTAAAAGATACGGGCAACCACGTGCTTTACCGCGTAACCCCCGTCTATGACGGACTGAATTTAGTCGCGCGCGGCGTACAAATGGAAGCAAAGTCGGTAGAAGATAACGGCAAAGGTGTACAGTTCAACGTGTACGTTTATAACAATCAACCCGGTATAACAATTGATTATAAAACGGGCGAAAGCGCACAGGGCGATAAACCGCCAAGCAGTAGCCAAACAACAAGCACCGAAAGTTATGAGTACGTTATAAACAAAAATACAAAGAAATTCCACAAAGCCGACTGCGGTAGCGTAAAGGATATGAAACCGCAGAACAAAAAGGTGTCAAACGACAGTAAACAAACGCTGATACAAAACGGATATTCACCTTGTAAATCGTGTATAAAATAAAAAAGAGCCCATAGGGGCTCTTTTTTATTTTATAGCGTTGCCGCCATAACGGCTTTTATGGTGTGCATACGGTTTTCGGCTTCGTCGAAGACAATTGATTTTTCACTTTCAAATACCTCGTCGGTAACCTCCATACAGTCTATGCCAAATTTATCATAAATTTGTTTGCCAACCGTAGTTTTCAAATCGTGGAAAGCAGGCAGACAGTGCATAAAGCGACACTGTTCACCCGCCGCGTTCATAATATCCATCGTTACGCGGTAGGGTGTGAGTTCTTTAATGCGTTCTTCCCAAACTGCGTCGGGCTCACCCATAGAAACCCAAACGTCTGTGTAAATAACGTCGGCATTCTTTACGGCATCGAGCGGGTTTTCGTTGAATTCGAGTGTTGCACCCGTAGTTTTGGCAATTTCCTCGCATTTTGCAACAAGTGCTTCGTCGGGGAAATATTTTTTAGGCGCACATGCAACAAAATGCATTCCCATTTTAGCACAGCCAACCATCAAAGAGTTGCCCATATTGTAACGCGCATCTCCCATATAAACGAGTTTCTTGCCCGAAAGGGTGCCAAAATGTTCACGAATGGTGAGAAAATCCGCAAGAATCTGCGTGGGGTGGAATTCGTTAGTAAGTCCGTTCCAAACGGGGACACCGGCATAACGTGACAGTTCTTCTACAATTTCCTGCCCGAAACCGCGGTATTCAATACCGTCAAACATTCTGCCAAGCACGCGTGCTGTGTCGGCAATGCTTTCTTTTTTGCCAATCTGTGAGCCTGACGGGTCTAAGTATACGGGGTGCATACCAAGGTCGGCACCCGCAACCTCAAACGCGCAACGTGTACGTGTGCTTGTCTTTTCGAATACGAGTGCTATATTCTTGCCCTCGCAAAGACGGTGGGGAATACCCTGTTTCTTTTTAGCCTTCAAATCGGCGGATAAATCCAAAAGTCCCGTAATTTCTTCGGGTGTAAAATCAAGTAACTTTAAAAAACTTCTACCTTTTAATGATAACATAGTATTTACCTCTATAAAACTTTCGCAAGGAAGGTCTGCAAGCGTTCGCACTGGGGGTTAGCAAAGATTTCTTCGGGAGAACCCTCCTCAGCAATAACACCATCGTCAAGGAATAAAACGCGGTTAGAAACCTCACGTGCAAATCCCATTTCGTGCGTTACAACCACCATGGTCATACCCTCGTGTGCGAGTTCTTTCATAACGTCCAAAACTTCACCAACCATCTCAGGGTCTAAAGCGCTTGTCGGCTCGTCAAAGAGCATAACGTCGGGCTCCATGCAAAGTGCGCGAACAATGGCAACACGCTGTTTTTGCCCGCCTGATAATTGGTTAGGGTAAGAATCGGCGCGGTCTTTAAGGCCCACGCGGTCCAAAAGTTCGAGTGCTTTATCTTCTGCTTCCTGTTTTGAAAGTCCCTTTAACATAATGGGTGCACAGGTCATATTCTGAAGCACCGACATATGCGGGAAAAGGTTGAACTGTTGGAAAACCATACCCATCTTTTGACGGTGTTTATTAAGGTCAACCTTCTTGTCGGTAAGGTCGTTGCCCTCAAAAATAATAGAGCCGCCTGTTGGCTGTTCGAGCAGATTAAGGCATCTTAAAAAGGTCGATTTTCCCGAACCTGAAGGTCCGATAACGCAGATAACGTCGCCTTTGTTGATATCAACGTTTACACCTTTGAGAACTTCAGTGCCTTCAAAGTTTTTTTGTAAATTTTTAACGCTTATCACTCTTAGCCAACCTCCTCTCTAAAAGACCTAACAGTTGTGTGAAGAGTACAACCAATACAAGATACGTAATAGCAACTACCATAAGCGGATTAAACGCGTCGTATGTGTTGTTGCGGATAAGGTTGCCGGCACGTGTTAAATCAACAACCGCAACGTAACCCGCAACCGACGTTTCCTTAAGCAGCGCTATAAACTCATTGCCGATGGCGGGCAAAATGTAACGAATAGCCTGCGGGAAGATAATCTTGCGCATAGTCTGCATCTTGGACATACCAAGACTGCGTCCTGCCTCCATCTGTCCCTTGTCAACGGCACTTATACCGCTACGGATAAGTTCTGCCATATAGGCGCCCGAGTTGATACCGAACGTGAGTATTGCTACCAAAACGCCTTCAGATGAGGTTAAGATAACAAAGTAAAAAATAAGTAGTAAAACAACAACGGGGATACCGCGTATAACGGTTGTGTAGGTGTCGCAGAGGATAGCGATGGGTTTTAACGCCTTAACGTCCTCTGAAAAATATTTGGCAACCGCAATAATGGTACCGATAATGACACCGATTAGCAGTGCGCCAAGGGTTATAATAGCGGTGTTTTTAAAACCGTCTATAAGCATCGTATAGCGTTCTTTTTCAATAAAAGTGCTATAAAGTTGTTCGAACCAAGCGTTCAAAAAATCAATTCCTTTCAAGTTTTGTCCGTCTTTATTTAAGCGGAAAAAGGGAAGTGATAAAACACTTCCCTTGTGATATTTATCTTACTTTGTTTCGGGTGATGTGTAGGGTGCTTCGAACTTGTCAAAGATTCCCTTAACCGTGCCGTCCTTTACAAGTTTAGCAAGTATTCCGTTGATTTCTTCAACGAGGTCTTCACTACCGAAAGCAAAAGCAAAAGCGTAGGGCTCTGTGGTCATTGCTTCTTCGAGGATAACGAGTTTCTTTTCTGCTGTAGCGTTATATTCTTTAACCATCTCAGCAGCGGTTAAGTCGTCGATAACCCAAGCATCAACCTTGCCTGTTGTAAGTGCTGTTTCAGCGTCGCTGTTTGCAGCAAAAGCCGAAACGTCGTATCCTTCGCCCATGCAATATTCTTCAGCAGTAGTAGCGGTCTGAACGGAAATCTTTTTGCCCTCTAAATCGGCCTTTGTTTTAACAGCGCTGTCTTCCATAACAACAATTGCCTGTGCTGCAAGGCAGTAGGGGTCGGTAAAGAGAGTGTTTTTCTCACGTGCGGGTGTTACCGAAATGCCCGAAACACCAACGTCAAACTTACCTGCCTGAACACCGGGAAGAACAGAGTCAAAGTCCATCTGCTCAATCTTGAGTTCAACGCCGAGTTCTTTTGCAACGAGGTTCATAA
>JAFPBM010000126.1 GCA_017424125.1 Clostridia bacterium
AGTTAATTTTAAATTGCGGATTTTATAGCGGTTCCGCACCGCTACTCGCTTCCCGTGATTCAAAATCCCTGTCGAATCCTTTACGCCCCCATATATAATATGGTTACCGATTTTGCTCTTTTATTGCGCGGCGAATATCTCTCTCCGCGTCTTTTTTGGCGGCTACGGCACGCTTATCGTAAAGTTTTTTACCGCGGCAAACGCCGAGTTGCACCTTGAGCCTTGAACCCTTAAAGTAGACCCAAAGCGGTACAAGGGTTATGCCCTGTTGCTTACAAAGTCCCAAAAGACGCATAATCTCGCGCTTGTGAAGTAAAAGTTTACGTGGACGCAGTGGGTCTTTATTGAAAATATTTCCGTGGTCGTACGGTGCTATGTGCATTTGTTTTACAAACATCTCTCCGTCATCCACAGAACACCACGCTTCCTTGAGGCTTACGCCGCCTGCGCGCACCGACTTTATCTCCGTTCCTGTGAGGGCTATTCCGGCTTCCAAAGACTCCTCAACAAAATATTCGTGAAACGCTTTTTTATTGGTTGCAACAGTTTTTAAGTTTTTTTCCACCGAAAACACCTCGCTTTCATTTTAGCATACCGCCTATGCGGATTTTGTCGGATTAAAAAGGACCTGTGAAAACAGGTCCTTTTTATTAGTCTTCTGTGCGTACTGCTGTGGGAACCTGCTGTTTGAGTGCGGCACGTGTTTTGCGAACTTCGCCCAAGTTTGCGGTGAGTTCTTCATCTGCGCGGCGCATAATATCATCAACAAAGTCCTGTGCGGCTTTACGCATATTGCGGCTCTTGCCCTGTGCGGTAGCAATGATTTCTGCTGCCTTTTCCTGTGCCAACTTTGTGATTTCTTCCTGTGATACCATTGCTTTTGCCTTTTCGTCTGCAGCGCGGATGATGCCGTCTGCCTCACGCTTGGCATTTGTAATGATATCGGCTCTATCGGCTACGATGCCGCGTGCCTGTTTGATTTCAGACGGAATGTTAAGACGGATATCGTCAACGATTGCGCGAAGTTTTTCAACGTCTACTACCGTTTTCTTACCGGGAATCTTTATTCCTCCATCCAACACTTCATCCAACTGTTCAAGTAATTCATCAATGCTCATCTTTATTCGTCCTTTCCATATAGTCTTTCGGTTATATCTTTTTTAATTTGCTCGGGTACAAAATCTTTAATATCCCCACCCATGCTGGCAATTTGTTTTACCATGCTGGAACTGAGATACATATTCTCCGCCGCGGTGGTTAAAAACACCGTTTCAACATCGGGGTTGAGTTTTTTGTTTGCAAGTGCCATCTGAAATTCATACTCAAAATCAGACATAGCACGAAGTCCCTTAATAATGACGCCTGCACCTTTTTGTCTTGCAAAATCGGCAAGCAAACCGTCGTAATATTCTACCTTTACGTTAGGCAAATCCCCTGTTACCGCCTTTATAAGCGCAACACGCTCGTCGGGCGTGAATGAATATTTTTTCTTATGGTTGACCATTACGACAACTATAAGTTCTGAAAACATTCCCGCGGCACGACGGATAATATCCAAATGTCCCACAGTTACGGGGTCAAAACTACCTGGGCATACGGCAATGGAGCCTTTCATCAGCACCTCTCCTCTCTTTTGTAGACGGTGACGATGATTTTTCCATAGCGGTAATCTTTGCTTACGGCAAAATCCCCTACCTTTGCGGGTACCGAAACATCCGACGGGTGTTCGCAGATTATCACGCCGTAATCACTCATACGTTTTGCCGTTAGCAAAAGCGCAGTTTCGTAAAATCCTGCATAATACGGCGGGTCAATAAACGCGATATCAAAAACCTTTGCCGTGGTATCCAAAAACAGTTTGTAATCCCGCTTTATAACCTCCGCATTCTGCGAAAGGTGGGCGGTTTTGAGGTTGGCGGTTATGACCTTTTCGCACTCCGCCGAAGAGTCGATAAACGTAGCGCTCAAAGCACCGCGACTAAGCGCCTCTATGCCCATTTGACCGCTTCCGCTGAACAAATCAAGCACGCGTCTGCCCTCAATATCAAACTGTATTATGCTAAAGACAGCCTCTTTCACCCTCTCTGCCGTCGGACGAACGTCGTTGCCTGACAAAGAGCGTAAGCGGGCGCCTTTGGCACTGCCTGTAATTACTCTCATATTACACCACCTATATATACATTACTATTATCACACTTTGCACCTGTGTTTGTCAACAAAAATTTATTTTTTTGAAAATTATGGCGTTTTTTGTAATTTATGTATTGATATTGCGGTGTGTGTGTGATATAATATCCACAATGTTAAGTTTTACGATGGGGAGTATGGTCTTTTTTTCGTAAAACCTAAAAATAAGGGGGTCTGTCAATGAAAGAATATGCACTCGAATTCGTGTGCGCTATGGGCGTTGGAACGGTATTTGTAGGACTTATTTGTCTTATAATAATCTGCTCTGTAATCGGTGCTTTTTGCCGCATCGGCACAAAGAAAAAAGAGGTTGCACCCGTAGCACCTGCCGCACCCGCGGTAATCGAAAACAAACAAGAAATTTTGGCAGCCGTTTCTGCCGCTATTGCAGAAGAACTCGGCACCGATGTTTCGGCTATCAGAATTACATCATTTAAAAAACTGTGAGGTAAATTATTATGAAAATGTATAAAGTTAACGTAAACGGAACCGAATATGAAATCACACTTGAGGTTGTAGACGCTGCAGACGTTAAACCTGCTGCTCCTGCACCCGCCGCAGCACCTGCTCCCGTAGCTGAGGCTGCTCCCGCACCTGCCGCCGCACCTGCTGCCGCAGGCGGTGAAACCGTTGTAGCACCTATGCCCGGCACCATCCTTTCTGTAAACGTTGCAAACGGCGCCGCTGTTAAAAAGGGTGACGTTCTTTTAGTGCTTGAGGCTATGAAGATGGAAAATGAAATCATGGCTCCCTGTGACGGTACAGTTTCTTCTGTTCCCGCTACAAAGGGTGCAACGGTTAACACAGGCGACGTTCTCTGCGTTATCGCTTAATTTGGAGAAGTTGGCTTATGTTAGAACAGATAATTAACTTTTTGAAAACAACCGGCTTTTTTATGCTGTTCGAAAACTTCCTTGCCGACAAGGTTGTTGACGGTGCGATAGTTGCCGTTGCAGGTTGGAAGACGCTTACTATGATTTTAGTATCACTTCTTCTTTTATGGCTTGCTATCAAAAAACAGTTTGAGCCGCTTTTACTTATAGGTATTGCATTTGGTATGTTGCTTACCAATCTTCCCGGTGCCGAAATGTACCACAGCGAACTTTGGACCGCGTTTATGGCGGGTGAAATCGGATACGGCACCATAATGCACGACGGCGGACTTTTAGACATTCTTTACATAGGCGTTAAGACCTGTGTTTACCCCTGTCTTATTTTCGTTGGAATCGGTGCTATGACAGACTTTGCGCCGCTCATCTCCAACCCCAAGAGTTTGCTTTTGGGCGCTGCTGCACAGGTTGGTATTTTCGTGACCTTTGTTGGTTGCGTACTTCTCGGCTTCCCACAGGCTGCCGCCGCTTCGATTGGTATTATCGGCGGTGCCGACGGTCCTACCGCAATCTTTACAACCAGCCGTCTTTATCCCGACCTTTTGGGACCGATTGCCGTTGCCGCTTATTCTTATATGGCTCTCGTTCCTGTTATTCAGCCGCCCATTATGCGCGCACTTACAACCAAAAAAGAGCGCGAAATCGTAATGAAGCCGCTCCGTACGGTATCAAAAACGGAGAAGATTATCTTCCCCATTGCCGTTACAATTTTCGTAGCACTGCTTGTTCCCTCAGCGACACCGCTTGTTGGTTGCTTAATGCTTGGTAACCTTTGGAAAGAATCGGGCGTGGCAGAGCGTCTTTGCAAGACAGCCCAGAATGAACTTATGAACATTGTTACAATATTCCTTGGTATCTCGGTCGGCGCAACCGCAACCGCACGTTCATTCTTAAACCTTGAAACACTCAAGATTATGCTTATGGGCGTTGTTGCTTTCGGTATCGGAACCGCTTGCGGTGTATTGCTTGCCAAGTTTATGAACCTGTTTTCCAAAAACAAAATCAATCCGCTTATCGGCTCTGCGGGTGTTTCCGCCGTTCCTATGGCGGCGCGCGTTTCACAAGCTGAAGGTCAGAAGGCTAACCCCTCTAACTTCCTTTTGATGCACGCTATGGGCCCGAACGTTGCCGGTGTTATCGGCTCTGCCATTGCGGCAGGTGTGCTGATTTCACTATTTGCGTAAGGAGGAACTACTATGGCACAGAAACTTAATATTACAGATACCATTCTCCGCGACGCGCACCAGTCCCAAGCCGCTACACGTATGCGCATTGAGGATATGCTTCCCGCTTGCGAGATGCTTGATAAGGTTGGCTATTGGTCGCTTGAATGTTGGGGCGGCGCAACCTTTGACTCTTGTATGCGTTTCCTCAGTGAAGACCCGTGGGAAAGACTTCGCGCTCTCAAAAAGGCTATGCCCAACACCAAACTTCAGATGCTTTTGCGCGGACAGAATATTTTAGGTTACAGACACTATGCCGACGACGTTGTTGATGCTTTTGTACAGAAAGCAATTGAAAACGGTATCGACGTTATCCGCGTTTTTGACGCGCTTAACGATACCCGCAATATGTCGCAGGCTATGAAGAGCATTAAAAAATACGGCGGTATTTGCGAAGCAGCAATCAGTTATACCGAAAGCCCCGTTCATAATGAAGAGTATTTTGTAAAACTTGCTTGTGAACTTGAAAAAATGGGCGCAGACGTTATCTGTATTAAGGATATGGCTAACCTGCTTTTGCCGTATGATGCTTATTCACTTGTTAAGAAACTCAAAGAAAACGTTAACGTTCCGATTCATCTGCACACACATAACACCACCGGTACGGGCGATATGACCAACCTTATGGCTGCGCAAGCGGGTGTTGATATTGTTGACTGTGCGCTCTCCCCCTTGGCAAACGGTACCTCACAGCCGTCGACCGAGGCTTTGGTTGCCACACTCAAAGGCACCGAGCGCGATACGGAACTTGACCTTAATTTACTTGCAGACGTTGCAAAGCACTTCCGCACCGTTGCCGACAAACTTAAAGCAGACGGCATCTTAGACCCCAAGGTTTTGAACGTTGATACAAAAACACTTCTTTACCAGGTGCCCGGCGGTATGCTTTCCAACCTGTTATCACAACTCAAACAGGCTAACGCTGAAGATAAGTTCTATGACGTTTTGGCAGAAATTCCCAACGTCAGAAAGGATTTCGGTTATCCCCCGCTCGTTACCCCCACAAGTCAGATTGTTGGTACACAGGCCGTGCTTAACGTCCTTTCGGGTGAGCGTTACAAGATGATAACCAAAGAATCTAAGGGACTTCTTCGTGGAGAATACGGACGTGTTCCGGGTGTTGTTAACGAAGATGTTAGACGCAAGGCAATCGGAAACGACACAATCATTACTTGTCGTCCCGCTGATTTGCTTGAACCCGAACTTGAAAAAATCAAAGCCGAGGCGGGCGACCTTGCAAAGTGTGAAGAAGACGTATTAAGTTACGCGCTCTTCCCGCAGGTTGCGGCAAAGTTCTTGAAAGAACGCAACGAAAAGCGCGAGGGCGGAACAGTCAGAACACTTATAGTTGAAGATTTGACCTGATATTATATTAAAGGAACGGCAGATGCCGTTCCTTTTTTATCTCAAAAAATGAAATAATATTGATTTTTGAAAGTGTTTTTGTTGCGGATTACCAAAAACGCGTAAAAATTTGCACACTTTGTCCGAAAGTTTACACTTTTTTTCTTGATTTTGCTCGCTCGGTATAATACAATGTATATGGTATCTTAGGTGTGTTGCATAAACACACGTTAAATTCTGACAATATTTTTTCAAAAGGAGTTGACTTTATTGTGAAAAACACAAAGAAAATTCTTTCCCTGGCACTCACTCTCGCAATGCTCCTGTCGGCAATTTTCTGCACAGGCGCAGTTGTAACGGCTGAAGAGCCGACACCGACTGCTTTTAGCTACACGGCTGTTACACATTCTGACCCGAATGCAAAGGTGGAACTTGGCCAAAACCTTATTCCCGACCCCACGGTTACGGAATTTGATAAAAACGGAAATTACAGAGCGTATTACGGCACAACCGACGGCGCCGTTGACAGAACCAAGATTGCAAACGCAAATGCTTGGTGGTCTTCAACACATTGTGACAGAGCGTATACAAACTGGCCGGCAATGCAGGGCCCCGGTGTTTCGGGACGCGTTTCCAAAACCGTTACGCATACTGAAGATGGCTCGGGCAGTATTGTTCACGATTACGGTGCAACCACATACAATTCAACATTTCTTAACTTACCCACTACCGAAACGAACGCATACTATCTTTTCTCTTTTTGGGTAAAAAGTACCGCAGGTAGTTATTTAACC
>JAFPBM010000127.1 GCA_017424125.1 Clostridia bacterium
GGGACTGTCTATTGCAAAACTACCGTCCGCATAGAAACAGTTGCGCTCATATTCAGGGTAGTATATAAGGGTGTAATCATCGGGAGCGTTCTCGTTTACCTGTCGCAAAATCATTCCTATTTGCTTATGCATACCGCCTTTTTCATCGGTTTTATAAATTGGTAAATGTTCATAAATACGAAGAACATCTGCCTATTTATAAAACCGATGAAAAAGGCGGTATGCACAAGCAAATAGGAATGATTTTGCGACAGGTAAACGAGAACGCTCCCGATGATTACAGTCTTGTGTACTACCCTGAATATGAGCGCAACTGTTTCTATGCGGACGGTAGTTTTGCAATAGACAGTCCCGAAATTGACGTAACGCTTTACCATCTGACCGACGAGCAACTGATAAACGATTTAACCGAGTTTTATAACAAAGTTCCAAAGGAAGAACTCGATTGGATAATAGACGAAAAAGAACCGTCGCTAACAGTTATATTCGCAATATCGCTCGTTTTGTTTGGAATAGTGCCCTTAGCGCTTATAATTCTTTCGCTTGTATTTATTATTAAAAAGGTAAGAAAACCGTATTTTAACTGTTATATAATTTTAGCGGTCTTAAGCGTACTTGTAATAGTGAGTTTCATAGTTGTGACAAGTATATTAGCATAAAAAAATCCCTCCGTCATACGGAGGGATTTTAATTTTAATAAAATCAGTTGGTAAGATAATATCTGACAAGTGACTGCAACAGTGTGTCGCGGTCGATTCGTCTTATAAGACTGCGTGCATTGTTGTGCGTTGTGATATAAGTCGGGTCTTCTGACAGAATATATCCAACAATCTGATTTATCGGATTGTAGCCTTTTTCCTTAAGCGCGTCATAAACGGCGGTAAGAACACGGCGGATTTCCTGCTCCTGTTCGTTACCAAGGGAAAAAGTCATAGTCTTGTCATTCATAATAAACACCTCGCAAGTAAATTTTATAATAAAACTTGATATTATGCAAGTACCAAAATATGAATATTTTCTTAAAATTAGATTATTTACGGAGTTCTGCGCCGATTTCCTCTAATTTTTTGATAATCTTCTGTGCTACGCGCTCAATTTCTTCTTCTGTAAGAGTGGATTCTTTTGAACGCAAGGTTGCACTGTAAGCAATGCTCTTTTTGCCGGCGGGAATCTGGCTTCCAACGTAAACGTCAAAGAGTTTAACGTCTTCACAAAGCTTTCCTGCGGCGGCGCGAATGGTGGATTCAATAGTACCTGCGGGCAGGTCAATATCGCAAAGCAGAGCAAAGTCACGGCTAACGGCGGGGAATTTCGGTAACGGTTTGTAAATAACCTTTTCCTTTTCAATTCCCTGCAACTTGTCGAGCCAGATTTCAGCAACGTAGGTGCGTTTGGCGCACGAGAAGTTGTCGGCGGTTTCGGGGTGGAGTTCACCAAACACCGCAACGGGAGTATCGCCGAGCATAGCATAAGCCTGTCTGCCGGGGTGGAGATAGGGTTCGCTACTGCGGGTATAGGTAACCGTAGCCGAAAGTTCTGCCATAAGTTGCTCGATAATTCCCTTAAGTGTGAAGAAATCTTCGTTTTCGCCGTAAAGACCAATCGACATTGTCGGAAGTTCAAGCGGCTGCTCGGTTAAAGGCAATTCCTTTGCAACAAAGCGTTTGCTGATTTCAAATAATCTTGCCGACGGGATTTTGCGGTTATAGTTGGTTGAAAGAACGGACAGCATACTCGTTGTTAACTGCGTACGCATTGTGGAATATTCGTCACCAAGAGGGTTAAGGATATTTACGGTCTGCATACGCCAGTCGTCAGCGGGAAGATTTAAAGCGGCGGTTGCCTTGCTGCCTATGAATGAGTATGTCATAATCTCATACGCGCCGCCCGCAATCATAACGGTTTTGATGCGGTTTTCGAGCAGACGCTGCGGCATAAGTTTACCGCGTGTAATCTCGCCGCGGATAGCGGTACCTTTAATGTGGTGGTAGCCGTAAATTCGCATAACCTCTTCCGCAAGGTCGGCTCTGCCCTCAATATCGCTGCGGATAGAGGGAACGCGGCAGGTAAGTGTGCCGTTTTCGAGCGTGGTGGGAAGACCTAAACTGTTAAGAATCGAAAGCATTGTGTCTTCGGGAACGCAAAGGCCTAAAAGTGCGTTGATGCTCTCGGTCGTAACGGTCAGAATTTTGTCTTCGGGCAGACCTTGATTGCGGTCAAGAACGCCGTCAACAACGTCACCCGCGTCAAGTTCACAGATAAGCGAGAGTGCGCGGTCCATAGCATAACTTACGTTAACAACGTCAACACCGCGTTCAAAACGTCCGCTTGCTTCGGTGCGGATACCGAGTTTTCTGCCCGTTTTACGAACGTTATCGCGTTTGAACTTGGCAGATTCAAGGAAGAGGTTTTTGGTATCGTCTTCAATTTCGCTCTCGATACCGCCCATAATACCTGCAAGACAGGAAGGCTTTTGACCGTCTGCAATAACGAGCATATCGGGTGTTAAGTCGTGTTCTTTGCCGTCGAGCGTTGTAATGCTCTCGCTCTCTTTTGCGTTGCGGACAATAATGTGTTTGCCCGTGAGTTCGTCATAGTTGAAAGCGTGCATAGGCTGTCCTGTTTCAAGCATTACAAAGTTTGTAATGTCAACAATGTTGTTAATCGGGCGCATACCCGAAGCGTTAAGACAGTGTTTAAGCCAACGCGGAGACTCTTTAATGCGAAGATTTTTAACAAATCTGCCGATATAACGGGGGCAAAGGTCGTAGTTTTCAACATCTACCTTTATATAATCATTTATATCTCCGCCAACCGTTTTATATTCGGTAGAGGGTGCCTTGAAAGGAACGCCCAAAACAACGCTGATTTCTTTAGCAACGCCCAAAATGCAGTTGCAGTCGGGGCGGTTTGCGGTAATCTTGAAATCAATTACGTAGTCGAAAAGGTCGAGCACCTCGCGCATATCGGTACCTGCGGGGTAACGGTCATCCATAATCATAATGCCATCAACCTCTGCGCCCTTGTAGTCACAGTCTTTAAGGTTGAGTTCTCCGCCAGAGCAAAGCATACCAACCGACGGGACACCGCGAAGTTTGCCCTTTTTGATGTGGGTGCCGTCGGGAAGATATGAATCGTGCAATGCGGCGGGAACGTATGCTCCCTCAAATACGTTTTGTGCGCCTGTTACAATCTGCTGCACTTCATCTCCGACGTTAACCATACAAATCTGTAAATGGTCAGAATCGGGGTGGGGTGTGATTTTTTCAATTTTGCCTACTACGACGTTTTTAAGACTCTCGGAAAGGTCAACAATCTCTTCAACCTCAAATCCTGCAAGTACCATACGGTCGCAAAGTTCGTTTACCGGTACATTAATATCAACGTAATTTTTAAGTTGGTTTAATGATATTTTCATATTTGTTTACCCCCCTTAAAACTGTTCAAGAAAGCGTATATCGTTCTCAAACAAAAGGCGGATATCGCTTATTTTATAGCGTGTTGTGGTAAGACGGTCAAGACCGATACCGAAAGCAAAGCCCGAATAAACTTCAGGGTCTATATCGCAAGCGCGAAGTACGTTGGGGTGTACCATTCCGGCACCCAAAATTTCAATCCAGCCGGTGCCTTTGCAAACACGGCAACCCTTGCCGCCGCACTCTGAGCAGGAAACGTCAACCTCAACGCTCGGTTCTGTGAACGGGAAGAACGAAGGACGGAATTTAACCTTGGTCTCAGGTCCGTAAATTTCGTGTGCAAATTTTTCAAGAACACCCAAAAGGTCGCACATTGTAACGCCCTTGTCAACAACGAGTCCCTCCATCTGATGGAAAACAGGGGAGTGTGTTGCGTCAACCTCGTCGGCGCGGAAAACGCGTCCCGGGCAGACAATGCGAATAGGCGGTTTGCGTGTTTTCATCGTTCTGATTTGCGCCGCAGAGGTCTGTGTGCGCAATAAAAGATTATCACTCAAATAGAATGTGTCCTGCATATCTCTTGCGGGGTGGTCGGCAGGAACGTTCAAAGCCTCAAAGTTATAATAATCGGTTTCAACTTCGGGGCCGTCAACAACGTCGAATCCCATAGACTGGAATATGTCAATCATATCGTTAAGTACGGTGTTAATCGGGTGCAGTCCGCCGATTTTACCCGACTTTCCGGGCATTGTTATGTCAAGTTTTTCTGCGGCTAATTTTTGGTTGAGCGCATCTGCTTCAAGACGCTTTTTAGCGTCCGAAATAGCGGCGTCGATGTCGGCTCTTACCTCGTTAGCAAGTTGACCGATAACGGGGCGTTCCTCGGCCGAAAGACCGCCTAATTGCTTGAGTATGCTCGATACTTCGCCCTTTTTTCCTAAAAACTTAACGCGAAGTTCTTCAATTTCAGAAAGTGCCGTCGCTGCTTTAACGGCAACGAGCGCTTCTTCGCGTATCTTGCTTAACTGTTCTCTCATTTTTTACCTCCAAAATCACAGGTATTTGATATTTCCTTGCCGTGGTACGCCACAAAATCGGTTTGCGGAAACGCGGCAGAAAGTGTATTTTTTATCGGCTCTACAATAATATCTTCGGTGTTAAAATGACCGCAATCAAATATAGATAAATCATTGTCATAAGCAGAAATAAACTGCGAATGTTTAACATCAGACGTAACGTACGCATCACATTTTGCATCTATTACGGCAGAGAGCATACCCCCGCCTGAGCCCGAGCAAACTGCGACGGACTTAATCTCGCGTCTGCCGTCTGTAAAACGAATGGGCATTTTGAAAAGCGTTTCACAGCGTTTGGCAAGTTCTTCTGCTGATACAGGTGTGGCTAAAACGCCTTTTCGGATTGTGAATCCGTCGCAATCAAGCGGCTCTATATCTGTGAGTGACAACATCTCGCACAGTTTATCATTAATACCGCCTTTGCCCATATCAACGTTGGTGTGGGCAGAAATAACGTTTATGCCGTTTTTTATGCAAAAGTGTACCACGCTGTTTGATAACACTTGCTTCAATGGCTCAAAAATAACGGGGTGGTGTGTAACGATTAGGTTAGCACCAATTTCTTTTGCTTTTTCGGCGGCGCTTTTAGTGCAGTCAAGTGCCACAAGCACGCGGCTGACAGGCGCGTTCATATCGCCTATAAGCAAACCGACGTTGTCGTACTCCGCCGCACTGCTAAAAGGGAAGAGCGTGTCAACGTGGCGGTAAATATCATAAACGGTCATAATATTACCTCGCCTTGAACGAATCTTTAAGCGCAACCGTGCGGTTTATAATGATGTTGTCGGGTGTGGAATCTTTGTCAATACAGAAATAACCCTGACGCATAAACTGGAATCTCTGAAGCGGTTTTGCATTTTGCAAATCGGCTTCAAGCATACAACCTGTAAGTGTTGCAAGTGATTCGGGATTCAGGTTATCCGCAAAACTCGAAACGCCCTCTTCATCAGACGGATTCGAAACGTTGAAAAGACGGTCGTAAAGACGTATGGTAGCGGGTACGGCGTGTTTTGCAGAAACCCAGTGTAGTGTGCCTTTAACTTTTCTGCCGTCGGGTGTTTCACCACCGAAACTTTCGGGGTCATAGGTGCAGTGAACAACGGTTATGTTGCCGTTTTCGTCCGCTTCGTGTGAAGCGTATTTAACGTAATAAGCGCCCTTTAAGCGCACCTCTTTTTCGGGGCACAGACGGAAATATTTTCCAACAGGATTTAACATAAAGTCGTCCTGCTCAATATAAACTTCACGTGTAAAGGCAACTTTCTTTTTGCCAAGTTCGGGTTTGTTGGGGTTAATATCAACCTCAATATATTCCACTTTATCTTCGGGGTAGTTATCAATAACTACTTTGAGCGGGCGTAAAACAGCCATTGCTCTGTCGGCGTGTTCGTTAAGATAATCGCGTACGCAGGATTCAAGCAGCGCATAGTCAATAACGCTGTTTGCTTTGGAAACACCAATCTTGTCAACAAACGCGCGTATAGCCTCTGCGGGATAGCCGCGGCGGCGCATACCGCAAAGGGTAGCCATTCGCGGGTCGTCCCAACCCGATACCAATTTATCGGTAACAAGTTTTAAGCACTTTCTTTTACTTGTAAGTGTGTAGTTTAGGTTCATTCGCGCAAACTCAATCTGTCTTGGCGGGGTGGGAATGTTCAGTACCTCCAAGAACCAATTGTAAAGCGGACGGTGGTTTTCAAACTCCAAAGAGCAAAGCGAGTGTGTAACACCCTCGCGCGCGTCGGAAAGCGGATGTGCAAAGTCGTACATCGGGTATACACACCATTTGTCGCCTGTTCGGTGGTGGTGGGCTTTCATAACGCGGTATATAACGGGGTCGCGCATATTCATATTGGGCGATGCCATATCAATCTTTGCGCGCAGTACCAAACTGCCGTTTTCGAATTCGCCCTCGGTCATTCTGCGGAAAAGGTCGCGCGTTTCGGCTACAGGGCGGTTGCGGTAGGGGCTTTCTTTGCCCGCCTCTGTGAGAGTTCCGCGGTATTCGCGAATCTCGTCTGCCGAAAGTTCATCAACGTATGCAAGACCTAAATCAATAAGTTTAAGAGCACATTCATAGATATAATCAAAATAATCCGATGCGTAAAAAACGTTGTCCCACTTAAAGCCAAGCCATTCAATGTCTTCTTTAATAGCGTCAACGTATTCAACGTCTTCTTTTGTGGGGTTGGTGTCGTCAAGACGCAGATTGCAGGTGCCGCCGTATTTTTCAGCAGTGCCGAAATCAATGCAGATAGCCTTGGCGTGACCAATGTGCAAATATCCGTTGGGTTCAGGCGGAAAACGCGTCTGAACCTTTTTGTATACACCGTCTGAAAGGTCGTTGTCAACGGCATCAAATATAAAGTTAGAGGGGGTAGTATTCAAAATTTCTTCCATTTATTTTTCCTCCAAATAGTCTGCTGCGCTTGATAGACGTGCAATGCACTTGTCATAGCCCAAAACGTTCATAATACTGCAAAGGTCGGGCGTTTGCTGTCTGCCTGTCAGGGCTATGCGGATAATGGTACTCGCATCGCCCGGGTTGCCTCTGTAAGCATCGGGGTTTTGCTTATACTCTTTGGTGTCAGTTGCAAAGTTTGCGGCAGGGCAAACGTCTTTAATCTGTGTAAACCACTCGTTTTTGTCTTCGGTCGGTTTATATGCCTTAATATATTCGCGCAAAATGGTAACACAATCTTTTTTGTCCAGCTTTTCGGGCATCGTGTAATTCGGTGTATA
>JAFPBM010000128.1 GCA_017424125.1 Clostridia bacterium
AACGCTTATTACAAAGGACAGGCAGTGGTTTTCGCCCATTCTTATTTTTGCAATACTTCTTGTAAATGCGACTATCGCCGCTTATGAAGAGATTAAAACAGAAGCCACAACCGAAACCTTGCGAGAGATTTCTTCGCCCGCGGCAACGGTTATTCGTGAGGGTATAAAAAAGATTGTGGACTCTTCCGACCTTGTTCCCGGTGACTTGATTATTTTAAAAGAGGGCGACTATATCTGTGCCGATGCAAGAATCATTGCCGCAAACGCACTTATCTGTAACGAGGCGGCGCTTACCCATTCTGACGCGCCCATACAAAAAAACGCCGACGGCACGCTTGAAGACATTGCACCGCTTGCGGAAAGATTTAATATGGTTTTCTGCGGTTGTTCGGTCATACACGGAAGTGCGCTTTGCGTTGTTACGGCGACGGGTATGGATACCGAACTTCTCAAGGAACGCCAGATAAGCGAGCAGACCTCACAAAAACGCGACCGCATCAAAGAAAGTGCTGTTTCATTCGCTAAGTCATTCAATATGGTTGTGCTTATTGTTTCGGCGCTTATATTTATTATTGGAATGATTTATAACTTCCGCAACGCCAATATATCGCGCACACTTATTGATATGTTTTTAAACGCGGCGGCGGTTGCCGTTGCCGTTATACCGGAGGGACTTTTAACCGCTATTTCGGTTACGGTTGCGCTTGGTATGCAACGCTTATTCTCTAAAAACATTATTGTCAAGGACCCCGCTACCATCGAAAGGATGGGTGAAGTTTCGGTAATCTGTGCCGACAAGACGGGCACACTCACTGAAAACCGTATGCGCGTTACCAAAATTTTTAACGGTAAGGAAATTAAAGAGGTAACGAGTGAATCGGAAGACGACATTAAAATGATTCTTGAACTTGCAACGATTTGTAATAACGCAAGTGAAAGTGCGGGCGACCCGACAGGCATCGGTATTGCAGAGGCGTGTTTGGAGGTTTGCAAAAAGAGCAAGGTTGATATTGACAACCTTTATCCCCGACTCAGCGAAATTCCTTTTGATTCCACACGCAAACTTATGACCACCATAAACATGATTAACGAGCGCCCGTTTGTTATTGTAAAAGGCGCACCCGAAAATCTTTTGCCGCTTTGCACGGGCAACTGTGAAGAAAAATTCTCTGCCATAATTGATGCACTCGCGAGTGAGGGACTGCGCGTTATTGCAGTGGCGGCAAGACAAATTTTTGAAATTCCTGCCAACCCATCCCCCGATGATATTGAGCGCGACCTTAAGTTTATCGGTCTTATAGGTTTGGCGGACAGTCCACGCGAAGACGCTATACGCGCAGTTTGCGAATGTCGCAAGGCGGGTATCCGCACCGTAATGCTTACAAGCGACCACCCCGCAACCGCACTTGCTATTGGCAAACAGATGGGTGTTTTACGCGAAGATTCGGAACTTATAACCGGTGCCGAACTTGACGCTATGAGCGATGAAGAACTACTTTCAAAACTTGAAAACTATACGGTATACGCGAGAATCAGCAGCGAAAACCGCACACGCATTGTAAAGGCGTGGCAAGAAAAAGGACACGTCGTTTCGGTAACGGGTGACAGCGTATCCGATGCACCCGCACTTATGGCAGCCGACGTTGGCTGTGCTATGGGAAAAAGCGGCACCGACGTGGCACGCGGCGTTTCGGACATTATTTTAACCGATGACGATTTTACCACTATGGTAACTTCCATAAAAGAGGGACGCGCAATTCATTCTAACATACGCAAAGTTTTGCTTTATCTCATCGGTAGCAACGTTGCAGAACTTTTACTTATGCTTTTGGGCGTTATTATTTTCGGCAACGTTCCGCTTATTGCATCACAACTTTTGTGGATTAACCTTATAACCGACCTTTTCCCTGTTATTATGCTTGGTATGGAACCGCCAGAAGAAAAAATATTGCAGGTGGCGGAAGGCAAAAACATTTTCTCTAAAAGGCTTGTTACGGGAATTGCCACAGGCGGCGCTTTAATGACTGTTGTTTGGCTTATTTGTTACGCTATCGGCGCGACAAACGGCAGCGAAACAGCAACCACTATGGCTTTTTGTGCTGTTATTCTTTCGCAACTTTTCTATTCTTTCTCGGCAAGGCGTGAGACCGAATCTGTTATTTATTCTCTAATTTCTAACAAAACAGCATTTTTTGCAATCGGTATTTCGGTTGCAACACTACTGCTCATAACACTCTCCCCTCTTTGCACACTTTTCTCTCTTGCACCGCTCACGTTCGGTAACTGGGCTACGGTTATTTTGCTTTCGCTGATACCGTTTATTGTAAGCGAGGGACTCAAGATTTTTAAACAATTTAAAAAGGCATAAAAAACGGCAGACTCACGTCTGCTGTTTTTTCTTTAAACATTGCAATAATGTGCGGATTATATTGCAAAAAATTATACTCGATGGGTTTTTTATTGCTTTTACATTTATTATGTTGTATAACAAAAATAAATAATACTTTGGAAGGAACGAGATTATGAATTACTTAAAAGTAGAAGATTTAACTCTTGAACAAAAACTCGGTATGTTGCTTTGTGCAAGGCGCTGGGACGAGCAAGAGGATATTGACTTTACGTTTGAACTTCTTAAAAATCGTGCTTTGGGCAGTATTCAGATTCCGCGTGATGAAAACACGGCAAAACTTATAAAAAAATTAAAGAGGCTGCCGATTATCCCGTTTTAATAATCGCCGATATGGAAAGGGGTTATCCCCTTTGTGATTTACCTAAGGTTACGGCGCTTTCTTTAGCCGCCTGTGCCACAGACGAACATTACAAGGCTTTCGCTAAAGGCATTGTAAAATACGCAAAGGCAGAAGGCTTTAATGGCTTTTGGGGACCTATTGTTGACATTCTGCGTGAAAACGTACCCGTAGGTGTATCGCGTTTTTTTGGCGATAACGTAAATAACGTTACAAACGCCGCCGAAATTATGGCGAAAGTTTTTATAGATAACGGATTTTTTGCAACGGCAAAACATTATCCAAGCGGTTGGGAATCCTATGACACCCATATGACCGAGAATGTTTGTAAAATTTCTAAGGAGGAGTTACTTGAAAAGGATATATACCCTTATATAGAACTTAATAAAAAAGGTCTTTTGCCTGCTGTTATGACGACACACTCAATCTTCGCAAACGTCGACCCTGAATATCCTGCTACATTTTCTAAAAAAATTCTTGATATTTTAAGAGATAAGGGATTTACAGGCGTTTATTTTGCCGATTCTCTTGCCATGATGAGCGTTCTCCATAAATATGACGAAGAAACAACCTATTCGCTTTGTATGAAAGCAGGTATCGATATTATCCTGCCCGACTACCGCACCCCGACAAGCACCTGTTACGATATGCTTAAAAACGCTTATGAAAAGGGTGCGTTTACAACAGAACAACTTGACAATGCAGTGCGTCACGTTTTGGATTTGCAAAAATGGGTTGGTGAGCACCAAGATATAGAACCTGATTTTACAGACCGTGACCTTGCACTTATTGAATCCACAACCAAAGACTGCATTACTGCAGTATGTCAGGATGGATTATCGGCAGACCTTGGTGACCCTGATAAGCGTCGACTTTTCGTTATTGTAACACCTATGGATTTTGATGAAGACCCAAACAAGATGGTGGTTACAGACAGGGGTTGGTACAAACCAATGGCCCTTGCCAAACACATAAAGTCCCTTTTCAAAAACAGTGAAATCTCATTTATACCCGAGTTTGCCAACGCACAGCGAAACGAAGCGTTACTGCTTAAGACAACCGAGCACGATGAAGTTGTGTTTATAACCTATTGTGAAATGAGTTGTTATCTTGGCACCGATGAACTTACCAAAAGAACCGAAGTGCTTATTAACTGCATAAATCTTTTGGGAAGGGTTTCTGCCGTTGTGCACTTTGGCAACCCTTATGCCGTTGAACCGCTTGATAATATTAAACGAATTATATTCGGTTACAACTCCTCCGACTCACAAAAGCACGCTATTGACGTACTTGCGGGTAAAATACCCGCTAAGGGCAGGTTGCCTATGAAGGTTAATATTAAATAAAAAAATCAGTCCGTAAGGACTGATTTTTTTATTAGAACGTGATTGTTTTGCCTGTTTTTGCACTTTCGTAAATTGCACAAATAACTTTTTGAATTTTGAGGGCTTCTTTACCGCTTATAAACGGCTCTGTTCCCTCTTCAACCGAGTGGTAGAAATCGGCAATTTGACGGATGTGCTGGAAACCCCAATAATCTTTTCCGCCTTCGTAATAAATACCGTCCGCCTGTTGTGCTGTCGAAAGCACGGTGCCATCGTTAAATTCGATACGGGCATCGTCATAACTCATTACGGCTCTGCCGTTTTCACAGCAAAGACGAATTTCTATCGGGTCGTCACAACCATAGTTATTCATTGCCCAGAAAGCCATTGTTGCGCCGTTTTTATAGCGAATAAAGCCTTCGCCCGTGTCGTCAACCTTCATAATGTCGTGTGCACGGTTGGCAATGCTTGCCTGTACTTCAACGGGTTCTGAATTTATAAACCAGTTGGCAAGGTCAAGACTGTGTATAGCCTGGTCGATTATAACGCCGCCGCCCTCTTTATCCCAAGTGCCTTTCCAATCCGAAAGCGAATAGTACGAATCGGGTTTGCACCACGTAAGTGTGCAACGTGCACTTATAAGTTTTCCGAGTTTGCCATTATCAAGATTTTCCTTGATAAGACGTGAGGTGTTGTTGTAGCGGCACTGGAAGATTATTCCGTAACGCAAATTTTTCTCTTCTGCCAATTTAACGTTTGCCTCGCCGCTTGCGTAATCAATACTCATCGGTTTTTCGCAAAGAACGTTAACGCCGTGTTCTAACGCATAGCGTGAAATTACTGGGTGCATATAGTGCGGAACGCAAACATGCACAACGTCCAAATTACCGTTATCTATGAGTTCCTTATAATCATAATACGCGGGAACGTTATATTTTGCCGCCGCTTTGTCTGCGCGGTCTTTTTTAATATCACAAACACCAACGAGTGTTGCATTTTCTAAATGGTCTACGCTTGTGGCGTGCATTGTGAATATTGAGCCACAGCCCACAATTCCTACTCTTAACATTATTTATTCCCCTTTGCCATAGCAATACCGTCAAGAGCGAGTTCTACCGAACGAGCACCCTCTGTAACCGAAGCAATCTGAGGTAACGTTGGGTCGGCAATCAAATCGGTGAAGTAACGGAGTTCGTTATAATATCCGCCAAGGCTTGAGATGTTTCCGCTGCCTGCACTACCTTCGAACTGTTTTTCAATAACAGGTACTTCTTTTTCACCGTTCTCAAGATATACCACAAACTCGCCGATGCCGGAATCGTGGCATACGGTTGCTTTTTCGAATCTTACGCAAAAACTCATAGAAAAACGGAAGTTTTCAGGGAAGTTCCAAGCGCCCTCTGCCGTAGCAATTACGTTATCGTCATAGATATAAGTAGACATTATATACTCGTTAAGTCCGTCTGCATGCTCGTTGCCTACAACCTGAATCTTCTTGGGTTCGCCCAAAATATATCTTATGTAGTCGATATCGTGAACGTGCAAATCAAGCGCCATACCACCGCTCTTTTCGGGGACGTGAAGCCAGTTTTCCCAGCCCCAAGTAGGACGGGGTGACATACGCTTGAAAGTAGCGCTTGTAAGTTTGCCGTACTTGCCTTCATCTATAACTTTTTTAAGCCAAACGTACTCGTCCCAGAAACGAATAACCTGACCAACCTGTAAAAGTTTGCCGGTTTCTTTTTGTACCTTGACAAGATTTTGTGCCTCTTCCTTAGTGCGGCACATCGGTTTTTCTACAAATACGTTTGCATCAGCCTTCATTGCCATTACTGCATATTTTTCGTGCAAATATGTGGGAAGGCAAATATCAATAACGTCAAGTTTTTCGTTTTCAATCAAATCTTTACCGTCACTGTAAATTTTTGCGCCGAAAAGTGCGGCTAATTCTTCTGCCTTTTCCGGTCTTACGTCGGCAACTGCTACAACCTCTGCTCTATCAGAGAGAGCCTTCCAGCAGTTTGCGTGCATTGTGCCCATAAATCCGCAACCGATAAGTCCTACTTTTAACATATTATTTCACTCCTAAAATTCTATCCATTGCATTGGAAGTATTATACACGATTGTTTCGGGATATTGTGCGTAAGGCGGAAGCATTTCTGCCGTTGCCCAATCGTCATAGCCGATTTCTTCAAACGCTGCTTTAACCGCTACCCAATTAACTTCGCCTGCGAGCAAATCAACAAAACAGTTAAGTCCGCCCGGCTCGCGACGGTAATCCTTAAAGTGTACCTTCTTTATGCGGTTGCCGAGAATTTTAATCCAATGCTCGGGGTAGCCGCAATAAAGCACGTTACCAACGTCAAAATAAGAACCAACGTACGGAGAACCGATGGAATCAATCAAATCACGCATCTCAAGCGGAGAGAGCAAGAATTTGTTCCAAACGTTCTCTATTGCCAGATTCACTTTATATTTTTCTGCAACGGGGGCGAGTTCCAAAAGCGCCTCTTTAGCACGGTCATACGCTACGTCGTAGGGAACAACTTCACTGCCGGGTACAAAATCCACACCGACTGCACCGGGAACAACGAGTATGCTGTCCATACCGAGATATGATGCGAGTTCAAGTTG
>JAFPBM010000129.1 GCA_017424125.1 Clostridia bacterium
ACAAGCCACAACACCAAAGGAATTACTATGAGTGCTTCGGCTATGATGCCGTATATTCCCACCGTTGATTTAAGCAAGGAAACACAGGCACCGACGGTGCTTACTGCCTCGCTCACTGCGCCGCCGACCACAGGAATGAAGGTTCCTATAACGAATTTACCTGTTTTAAGCGCAAGGTTATCTGCCGCCGCATTGACGGTGGTTTGTATTGACAAAACGCCAAGATACACCGTCATTATTAAAGAAAGCGACCAGGTTGCCGCACGTTTATAAAGTTCGGACAGTCCCGACACGTTTAATACCGGTGACAGCGAGCCGCAAGTGCAGACCGAAAGATACGCAACCGACAGCGGTGTTATGACGTATGTTGCAAGGGCTATGAGCCCCTCGCTCGCGCCAAGAAGCAGCGCACCCGACGCGGCACTTGTCAGCGGTTTACCTGATGACAACAAAATTGTAGAGTAAACAGGCACGAAAGAGAGCATAAACTGGGCTCCCGCTTTTATAGTACGCGCTGAAGCAGTTATTACGTTGTAAAGCGGCAAAAGCGCCGCCCCCGCCACCGCTATTGTTGCTATATACGATAAAAGCATATCATTTTCACTCTTGCCGCCAAAATTTTTAAGCGCGGCTACGGCTAAAACTATCCCCAAAACCGAAAGCGCCGTTACGGCGGGTATTTTACCTTCGGATTTTATAATATCAATTATTAAAGTAAAGATATTTCCAGTTGTTATCTTGTTTACAAAGTCGCTGTTTTTTGGGGTTATTTCCAAGCGGTCAAGCAAATCTTTCGTTTCGTCCGGCAGGGCATCGTAAAGACTTTCGGCACCGCTTTTTTCATACTGTTCACTGTAAAGTTCCGCTTTTGCGGGTACGGCAAAAACAAATATAAGTATAAACACCGCAAGAATTATTTTTTTCATATTCCACCTATCATATTTACGGCTATTTCCACGATGTTCGTCACAAGCGGCAGCGAAAGCAAAAATATCGCACACTTGCCGGCAAGTTCGGCTTTTGACGCTAAGGCAGTTTGTCCGAAATCCCTACAGACATCTGCCGCAAATTGCGTTATATAACAAATGCCGAGCGCCTTGAGTGCGGTTTTCATATAATCGTTTTCCACGCCCGCGGCGTCAATCACCGATAAAAGCCCAGTTGCAGCGGGGATTATGTTTTTTATAAGTAGCAAAAAAATATATGCGCCCGCAAGAAGCACCACCGCCGCCGAATATTCCGGTTTGTGCTCTGACAGTACGATACACAGTAAGGCGGCGATTATGCATATACCTAAAACATTTGTCAGTTCCATATCAAAGCCCAAATACAGATTTTATGTTTGTAAACAGTTCGCCTATTACGTCTATTAACATTAAAAGCACCACAACAAGTCCCGCAAGGGAAGTAAGCATTGCCTGGTCTTCCCTGCCCGAACGGACAAGAAGTTGATTAAGCACGGCAACAATTATGCCGATTGCCGCTACCCTGAATATAAAATCTACATCCATTTTATTCACCGTTAAATTATAATAATTGCCAAAAATGCACCACAGAGCACACCGAGTGATACGTAAAGCCGAGAGCATTTTTTGTTTTTATCCACAGCGTCACACAGTAAAATATCCAATCTTTCTATATGCACGTTTGTATTTTTTATCTGCCCGTCTATATCTGTTGTGCCAAGGCTTTCTGCATAGGAATAAAGCACAGAGAGGTCTTCATCCTTGAGTCCCGCCGTGTTTTGCCACACGCCGTTTTCTATATAAACGCTGCTTTTTACACCCCTTAAAATCTCCGGTAGTTCTTTACGGCTATGACGAATTTCCTCGCCCACGCGCATTATGTAATTACGGCAAAGCGTTAGTTTTTTAACCCGTTGTGACAAAGCCACCGCCTCTAAAACACCGAAAAGCGCACAAGATGCAAAAATCATTACCGCGCCGATTACTGCCAAGAAGTCACGTCCTTTGCGTTTAGTATTTCTACGTTGCCGCCAACGCGGTTTAAAATTACCACCTTGCTTATGGCGCCGCTTTTTAAAAGACGCGCGGTAACGGGGCGTTTTACAAGGTCTCTCCCTTCGCCTATGTGGGCGGTGGTTATGACCGAAACGCCCGAATGCAAACCCTCCATTATCATATCCACTTCACGTTCTGTGGATATCTCGTCAAACGCCACAATCTGCGGTGCCATTGTACGCAAAGCACAAAGCAATCCGTCTGCTTTTTCGGCACCCGTTATAACGTCGGTATTAACCCCTATATCATTTTCAGGGATTGCGCAAGATACCGCCGCAATCTCGCCGCGGCTATCTATTACCGTAATGCGTTTGCCAAAATTTTCTGACAATTGGCGAACAGCATCGCGCAAAATGGTGGTCTTACCGCTTGAGGGTGGCCCGGCAATTAACATACCCTTGCCGTCAAACGCCGATATTATACGGTCGGCAGAGCCCTTTATCTCTTTGGCAATTCTGATGTTTATAGAACAAATATCACGCACACCGCCCGAAAAAACCGTTCCGCAGACGCCTGCTCTGTGGGCGTGTTTCATCATTATAAAACCCTGTTTAATCTCGTCTTCGTGGGTGTAAACCGAATGGTTGCACAAGTTTATATATATTTCATTTATCTCATTAGCCGCCACAAAAATCGGCGACTTCGGCGGAAGATAATCGGCGACGCCTTCCTTACCCACCCACATTGGCGCACCGCCCACCGTAAGTATTAAAGGCTTATCGGCACGAAGTCTTATTTCGCTTGTCGCAATTTTAATTTTAGGCGGTAGCGATAGCAAACATTCCTGCATTTTTATGGGCAAAGCATAAAGCGCACTATCAAAATTTTTCACTAATTTTTTCTCGTCTTCCATTTTGCTTGTCCTCCCTTTTTTTAAACTTTATGAGAGAAAAATGGAATTTAGAACAACAAAAAACCGTCCAACCAAAATTGGTTGAACGGTTTTGAAAATATTTTTTATTCGGGCATTTCCCAGTTGTGCCATACCGCCTGAACGTCGTCGTTGTCTTCAAGCATATCAATGAGTTTTTCCATGTTTGCGGCTGCCGCCTCGTCGTCGATTACGGTTGTTGTGGAGGGAACGTACTCAACCTCTGCCGAAACGAAGGTGTAACCCTTTTCTTCCAAAGCATCGCGAACGGTGCCAAGCGAGTTTGCATCGGTGCAGATTTCGAAAACGTCACCGTCGAAAGTGAAGTCGTCGGCGCCTGCCTCAAGCGCATCTTCCATAACGGCGTCTTCTTCGAGGCCTTCGCCCTCGATTACGATAATACCCTTGCGCTCGAACATAAACGTTACCGAACCGCTTTGGCCCAAATTACCGCCGCACTTATCAAAATAGTGGCGCATCTCGCCTGCGGTGCGGTTGCGGTTGTCTGTAAGCGTTTCAACAACAACGGCAACTCCTGAGGGGCCGTAGCCTTCATACAAAAGTTCTTCATAGTTGTTGGTATCGCCCTCGCCTGCGGCTTTTTTGATAATACGTTCGATATTCTCGTTCGGAACGTTTGCCGCCTTTGCCTTGGCAATAGCATCTTTAAGTTTGCTGTTTTCTGCGGGGTTGGGTCCGCCCATTTTAACTATAACGGCAATTTCTCTGCCCATTTTGGTAAAAATCTTTGCCTTGGCGGCATCGGTTTTTTCCTTTTTACGTTTAATATTATTCCATTTAGAATGTCCTGACATAATATCATCCTCTCTCAAACCAATATTTTATCACAAACTTCTATTATGTTCAAGCATTATTCTGCATTTCCTTTACAGAATTGCAAAGTTTTTCCAAATCCATGAAACTGTCAATTTCGCCGCACATTCTGCGGAAAGCCGCGGCGCCGCGCATTCCTTTCAGGTACCAAGATGCATGTTTGCGCGATTCTAAAATCGCGGTGCGCTCATTTTTATACTCCGCCATCATTTTAACCTGCAAAAGCAGGGTGTTTAGTTTTTCTTCCAAACTCGGCTCGGGTAAAATCGTGCCGTCTTTCAAATAGGCGTTTATCTGCGAAAAAATCCAAGGTGCACCCATTGCGGCACGGCCAACCATTAAAAAGTCGCACCCTGTGTATTCGTAAACCGCTTTTGCTTTTTCGGGAGTGTCGATATCGCCGTTAGCAATAACGGGGATAGCAAGAGCCTCTTTGACTGATTTTATAATATCAAGATTAACAGGCGGTGCGTACATTTGTGTGCGCGTTCTGCCGTGGACCGTTACTGCGGCGGCACCCGCATCTTCACACCGTTTTGCGACCTCAAGCGCGGTTATATTATTCTCGTCCCACCCTGTTCGAATCTTGACGGTGACAGGCAACTCGGTAGCCGATACCACAGCCTTTACAATATCACCCGCTAAGACGGGGTCTTTCATAAGCGCAGAACCGCCGCCGTTGCCCGCAACCTTTGGTGCGGGACAACCCATATTTATATCCAAAAAGTCAGGATTTTGCGAGGCGGCAATTTTTGCAGCAGACGCCATAATATCGGGTTCGCATCCGAAAAGTTGCACCGCCATCGGTCTTTCTTTTTCGTATACCGACATCAGTTCTTTTGATTTGCGGTCGCCCATACTGACACCCTTGGAACTTACAAGTTCGCTTATACAGAATGATGCGCCGTAAGATATACAAAGTTCGCGCATTGCGCGGTCGGCAACGCCCGCCATCGGGGCGAGTGCGGCATAGCCCGAAACCTCTAAATTACCTATCTTCATTTAATCACCAAACGGATTATACCATAATTTTTCAAAATTTGCAAAAAAAGATGACATTATAATATATTTTTGATATAATATATTTTGGTGATATATATGAAAATACTTGCTATTGACGGAAACAGCATAATAAACCGCGCTTTTTACGGCATTAAACTGCTATCTACCAAAGACGGCAGATATACTAATGCCGTTTACGGTTTTATAAATATTCTTTTGCATTTGATAGAGGAACATTCGCCCGACGGCGTTGCGGTTGCGTGGGATTTGAAAAAGCCCACCTTCCGCCACGAGATGTATAAAGAATATAAAGCGGGACGCCACGCGATGCCCGACGAACTGCGCGAGCAGATTCCCGTTATGAAAGAAATAATTACGCTTATGGGTTTCGCATCGATTGAGTGCGAGGGTTATGAGGCGGATGATATTTTGGGTACGCTTGCGGGGGAAGCCGACAAAAACGGTGACACCTGTATTATTGCAACGGGTGACCGCGATTCACTTCAACTTATATCCGACCAAACACGCGTTGTGCTTTCTGCAACCAAGGCTGGCAAACCCGAAAGTATTGTTTACGACAAGGCGGCGCTTTTCAGTAAATACTCTATGACACCTGAGGGTATGATTGAACTTAAAAGCCTTATGGGCGACAGTTCGGACAATATTCCCGGTGTTGCGGGTATTGGCGAAAAGACGGCAACCGCCCTTATCACCGCATACGGTAATATTGATTATATTTATGAAAATCTTGACACGCTTGATATCAAAGACGGTATCAGAGAGAAATTACGCGCAGGACGCGAAAACGCGTATTTGAGCCGCACACTCGGCACCATTTGTAAAGAGGCTCCGATTGACCGCGCACTTTCAAACTATATAACAAAACCGCGCGACGAGCAGGGGCTTTACACCATTATGAACTCGCTCGAACTTTACAAGACTATGGACAGACTCGGTCTCGGTGCACAACAAACTTTGTCTTTTTCCGCTAAATCGGGGGAATGTATCGGCGCTGTAGAATTTAAAGATTTTGAGTGTTCGGACAAACTTTATATTATTTGGGACGATTCTATTTATCTTTGCAGCGGTAACAACGTAACGGTAACCGATTTGCAAAGCGCCAAACCGCTTTTGGAAAACGAAAAAATCGAAAAGTGGGTTTATGATTATAAAAATTTCCATAAAAAATGTGTATTGGCGGGTATAAAACTTGAAAACGTTATATTCGATTCTTTGCTTGCGGGATATCTTTTAAGTCCTGCGGCATCAGAATATTCGGTTGAACGTCTTGCACGCGAATATGACGCGCCCATACCCGAAACATGCAGCGAAGACGAAACGCTTAAAGCCGCCGCACTGCACAAAAGCGTTTGCGAAACGCTAATAGAAAAATTAGCAGAAAACGCGCAACTTGATTTGCTTTTGACTATTGAACTGCCTCTCGCAAAGGTTTTGGGCGATATGGAAACCGAAGGTTTTTTGGTTGATGCCGACGGTATACGCGGATATTCCGAAGAACTCGGCGGACGAATTGAAGCGTTGCAAAATGAAATTTTTGACCACGTAGGTTATGAATTCAATCTTAACTCCCCAAAACAATTGGGTGTTGCGCTTTTTGAGGATTTAGGACTTCCTGTCCGCAAAAAGACCAAAAGCGGATATTCTACAAACGCCGACGTTTTAGAGTCGCTAAAGTACGCACACCCTGCGGTATCGCTACTTCTTGAATACCGTCATTTACAAAAACTCAAATCGACCTACTGCGAAGGACTTATAAAAGAGGTTTCCGCAGACGGACGAATCCATTCTACCTTTAATCAGACCGAAAGGTAGGCGCGGCTGCTCTGCTGGAAGGCGGCGACCGTCTCCCGCATGTAGTCCTCCAGGGCCTTGAAGAAGGCGTTGAACTGGGTCTCCGAGGGGAAGTCCTCC
>JAFPBM010000130.1 GCA_017424125.1 Clostridia bacterium
CTGCCGAAACGCCTGTAAAGCGCGACATATAGCGGTCATAATAACCTTTGCCGTAGCCAAGGCGGTAGCCCTGTAAATCAAACTGTATTGCGGGTACAATCATTAAACAACCATCAAAGTTTTCTACCATTTCAAGTGTTTCTGCGGGTTCCAACACACCGAACGTGCCGGGTTTTAAATCGTCGAAACTCTCAATATAATGAAACTCCATATTCCGCGTATCGGGTATACAGCGCGGAACGGCAACGCGTTTGCCGTCTGCCCACGCGTTTTCTATTATTTTTTTGGTGTCAATCTCAATCGCGGTTGACACGTAGATTAAAATCGTTTTAGCAGGCGAATACTGGCGAAGTCTACGCACGTTATCGGCAATTTTTCCGTCTAAATACGTCTTTTGTTCGGGCGATATTTCGCTTCTTCGAGCACGGCCTTTTTCGCGGATTTCCTGCTTATATTTGCGTATATCTAACGGACGCATCGCATCGACTCCTCAAGCCCTTCCGACAAAGAAAAATCACCGAAAGGTTTTTTACCTGTGTGCCACGCAATCAAATCACAAAGTGCCAAAGAAAATTCGAAAACGGCACCCGCACCCTCGCCCGTTATAAAATTATCGCTTATGCAGACGGAGGCGCTTTCATACGTTGCGCCCAAAAGATGTTCTTCGAAACCGGGGTAACAGGTTGCAACCCTGTCCTTTAAAAAACCGCGTTTACCGAGAATGGACGGTGCGGCGCAGATAGCCGCCAAAACCTTTTTGTTTTTTGCCGCAAAGTCTATAAACTTGCCAACATTTTCGTCCTTTTCAAGATTAGGTGTGCCGGGGATTCCGCCGGGTAATACTATAGCCTCAAGTTCGTCCGTTGGTTCTATTTTATCCACGGTAACGTCGCTTTTAACGGTTATACCATGACTACCCGTTATATATTCGCCCGAGACACCCGCCGTCAAAACGGTGTAACCCGCACGGCGCAGTACGTCAACAGTTACAAGTGCCTCCGACTCTTCAAAGCCTTCGGCTAAAAAAACGTATACCATATTTACTCCTTTATTACTTCCATAACGGCAGAAAGCACCTCGGCGGCAATATCCTCCATCGTGCGTATTTCACCGTCTTTAGCACAACTGATAACCTTCCAACCCGCGTGCTCTACGTTGTAATATGCCGCTTGTCTGCACATATTCTGATATTCAATATCCTTTTCATGAATATCTTTTTTCTCCTCGTCACCGCTATAGCGGTGTTCAAGCAGTTTTTTGGAAAGTTCTGTCGGCATATCAAGAAAAATTACCAAGTCAGGTTTGGGGATTCCGACCTTGCCGTATTCAAGTTCATAAAGCCAGGAAAGATAGTTTTCCCACTCATCTTTCGGCAGTTTTGCGGTCTGGTGAACGGCGTTTGACGTTACGTATCTGCCCGCTATTACGGTGCCGCCGTTTTCATAGTAATCTTTCCAATGGCAACTAAACGACGCATAGCGGTCCACCGCATAGAAAAGCGATGCCGCATAGGCATTAACGTCTCCGGGATTTTTGCCGAAGTCGCCGTTTAAATACATTTTTACAAGTGTGCTTGATTTCTCCGCATAATCGGGAAAAGAAATTGTTTTAGCGTTAAAGCCCGATTTTTCCAGATTATCGGATAGCAGTGACAGTTGGGTGGATTTTCCCGAACCGTCAAGTCCCTCTATTACTATCAGTTTTCCCATTATTTTGCGTTTCCTTTAATTTCTTCAAAATGTTCGCGCATCTCTTTCATCTTTCCGCAGGTCATTTTGCCCTCAGGACAGGGACCGCAAACGCAGGAAGCACCCGCGTTTTTGAAAAGATTGGGCGCAACGGCTGAAACTAACGCTAACATCTGGTCTGCCACGTCACGAATTTCCCACTGTGCGCGGTTACAACAGCGGTGACGGAAGAAGTTAAGCAAACTTCTTGCGTTCATTGTTACAACGATTTTTGTTTCACAAGCATTAGGTAAAATGAAACGCGCGTCCTCAATAGCCATTTTTTCAGCCGTTTTTTCGGCTGATTTTTCGTCTTTGCCCTCTGCCATTAAGGTCGCTTTATGCTTCTTCTTGAGCATTGCGGCAATTTTATCATAATATTCCTGGTCTTCCGCCATTGCTTTTTTGTAAAGCGCGGCGGCTTCGGGCAATGCCTCTATCTCAGGCGGTACTATGTACTCAAATCCGCCCTCGCTTACGTAGCGTTGGCTTTTTTGGGAATAGGACGCCATACGGTGCCTTACAAGTTGGTGTGTGAGAGAACGCGAAACTCCCTCGATACCAAAGGTAAAGGTTACGTGTTCTATCGGGCTTTCGTGTCCTATCGAGGCGAGCATATTAACAAACGATGCTACCTTGTCCTCTGTCAGTCCGTCACGGATTTCGTCAATCGTTGCGGGAGAATAGCAAAGTTTTGCTGCCGCCGCAACGGCTTTTTCGGGGTCCGGCGTGTGTGTTATAAGTGTTACTTTTGCCATAAAAACCACCCTTTTCTTCATATTTAAATTCATTATACCAAACATTATATACATTATCAATTAAAAATTTTTTGTAAAAAAACAAAATTTTGTCGTTTTTTCTCTTTCAAAAATGAGAAAAGTATGATAAAATATTTTTATCAAATCATTTGGAGGAGAAAAAATGGCAAGCGTTAACTTTACTCATGCCCCGTTTGGCGACCTCGCACTTATCAGCATGCGCGGTTGTGAAGACATTGCGGCAAGCGTTGACTATTATCTTACACAGTGGAGAGAAACCCCCGAAGAACAGAGTTTCGTTGTCCCCGCGGTGTGCCCACGTTTCGGCACAGGCGAAGGCAAGGCGGTTTTGCACCACACAGCAAGAGGAATGGATGCTTTCATCCTTTGCGATTGCTTTAACCACGGCGTTACATACAAAATGTACGGACAAACCGTACCTATGTCACCCGACGACCATTACCAAGACCTGAAGCGCGTTATTGCCGCACTTGGCGGTAAGGCACGCAGAATTACCGTTATTATGCCTATGCTTTACGAAGGCAGACAACACCGTCGCACCTCGCGCGAATCGCTCGACTGTGCTTTAATGTTGCAAGAACTTATGAAGATGGGTGTTGACAACATCATCACCTTTGATGCACACGACCCGCGTGTTCAGAACGCTATTCCGCTTGAGGGATTTGATAACGTTCAGGCCGCCTACCAAATGATTAAAGCTTTGCTTAAAACTGTGCCTGACCTTAAAATTGACCGCGACCATCTTATGGTTGTTTCCCCCGACGAAGGTGGTATGGGCAGATGTATCTACTACTCCTCCGTTTTGGGACTTGACCTCGGTATGTTCTACAAGCGCCGCAACTACTCGGTTGTTGTAAACGGTAAAAACCCCATTGTTGCACACGAATTCTTAGGCAGCGACGTTGCTGGTAAAGACCTAATTATCGTTGACGATATGATTTCTTCGGGCGAATCTATGCTCGATATCGCCAAAAAACTCAAAGAAATGGGTGCCAACCGCATATTTATGTTCTCTACCTTCGGTCTTTTTGTTGAAGGACACGAGAAATTTGACGAGTTCTATGCAAACGGATATTTTGACAAGGTATTCACCACCAACCTCATTTACCAGACGCCCGAACTTTTGGAGCGCGAATGGTACTGCAGTGTTAATATGTCAAAATACATTGCACTTCTTGTTGACACCATTAACTGCGACAACTCGATAAGCAAATTGCTTGACCCCGTTGACCGCATTAAAAAAGTTGTTGAAAAGTACAACAATAAATAAGTATTAACACCCGACAAATCCTGTCGGGTGTTTTTTATGTTGAATAATATTCTGTTTTGTTATATAATTTTTTTATAAATGATTTTTGGGGTAGATTTTTTTGATTAGAATATTTAGAAACGTATTTTGTATATGTCTTTGCGCTGTTTTAATAACGCTTTGCGGTTGTAAAGAAGAGGGCACCGATTCTGCCATTTACGCCGACGTCGGAGAAAAAATCACAACACTTGACCCTCAACTTGTAAGCAGCGAATCAGAAAAGACAATAGTTCATAATCTCTACGAAGGGTTGACACGCCTTAATAAAAAAGGTGAACCTGTGCTCGCTTTATCCGAAAATTTTGAAAAAAACGGCAACACCTATACTTTCTATTTAAAGGATAAACTCTTGTGGAACGACGGAACGGCACTTACTGCTGACGATTTTGTTTTTGCTCTTCGCCGTGGGGCAAGTGCCGACACAGCCGCGCCTGATTTTCAGTACGTTGCCTGTATAAAGGGTGCTAACGCCGTAAGAAACGGTGCCGACGCTAAAACACTCGCCGTTACGGCAGAGGATGACCGTACACTTAAAATCACGTTAGAAAACGATGACGGCAAACTGCTTTACTATCTTTCCAAGCCGATTTGTATGCCCTGTAACGAAAAATTTTTCAAATCGACAAACGGCAAGTACGGGCGCGACAAGGAAAGCGTTCTTTCTAACGGCCCGTTCCGTCTGCGCACTTGGACGACCGAAAACTATGCCGTAAGGCTTAAACGCAATGAAAATTATACGCTTGAAAATACGGCAATCCCCGCATCTGTTTACATAACAAGCAACGATAAAGATACACTTATTCAAAATATGGCGGATGGTAAAATTGACCTTTCACTTATCAAAAGTGCACACTATGAAAAACTTGCCGATAAGGGCCTTACCATTGACAAATATTTTAACAGATGTTGGTTTATTGTAATTAACAAAAATTCCGCCTTGGGTGATGCGGACATTCGCAAAGCGCTTTGCCTTTCGCTCAGCCGCGAGGCACTTGAAAAATCTCTGCCCGCATATATTTCCACGCTTGACTGTTATATTCCGCAAAATTCCACGTTCCTTGAAACCGATATTTATAGCGCCGTTAAGGCAAAAAACGCACCTGTTTACGACTCCGCCACGGCATACACTCTTTATTCAAACGCCGTTAAAAAGCAACAGTCAGAGGAGCCGCTTACAATTATTTTCCCCGAAAACGAAGGGCTTGACAGTGCCGTTACAAGCGTTGCATCGAGTTGGCAGGAAAACCTTGGTTGCTTTATAAATATGAGCGCACTGGGCGGCAACTCGGCGGTTATGTCCGCCATAAATAGCGGCAACTACACGGTTGCGGTTATGGGACTTGACGCCAACAGCGGTGACGCTTATGAGTTTTTATCTAACTTTAATCCTGAAAATCTTAGTTCACTGCGAAATGCAAAAACCGCCGAAGAATATACAAACGCCATTGTAAATATTCAAAAATCGCTTTTTGCGAATAACGAGATTATACCGCTTGTAACCACCCCGACTATGCTTTGTTACGAAAGCGATTTAAGCGACGTTTTCTATAATACACAAAACGGATTTATTGATTTTACAAGAATTATAAAGAAATAAAAAACGCACCCTCTGGGGTGCGTTTTTTTATAGAACAAATATCATCACAGCCGCCGCTATTACAGCGGCGAAAAGCGCGGTTATAATTGTGGCTGTTGCCTTTTTGCTATGCACATTTTTTACGCGCTTAAAATTAAGGGACGGCACGCCCTCACTCATATAATCAATTACCTTTGTTTCTAATTTGTTTTGCGACATAAAGGAATATTCCGGACTTACGAAAAACACAACTCGTTCGAAATATTTGCTTCCCGTTTCGTTAATTTCAATTACAGTCTTATTAACACCTTTTACCATTTTGTCCACCTCGGTTTAAGTATTGACAGGTGTAAAAGTATATATTCAGTGGACAAGTTGGTTTACATAAAAAATGTTAATAACCCTGTTAGTAACCTTAATAACCGCGCATTATAAAAGCGTTTTTTGCGATTTTTTGGTAAAATTTTGTAATATTATGTTAACTTAAAAACTCTACCGTGCGCTCAACCGAATCGCGCGAATTGCCCCAATCGGCTTCCTCTCCGCTATTGCGGTAATCATACATTGAGCAGTATTTTTTAAGGTCGGTTTCAAGCGTTTCAAGCGATGACAGCGTGGTATCGTAAAGCGATTTTTGAAAATCTTTATAATATCTTCTCATAGTCTTTTTACTTGCAACGCTGTTAAGCAGATTAAAATGTTTAAGACAAAAATGCTCTTGCGCGTCAAAAAGCGCTCTAAAATCGCGGTCTTGCTCATAACTTCTGCAAACCGTTTCAAGCATACGGCTCATACCCCACTCTATTTTACTGCAAACAAAGCAAGAGTCGCCCACTTCTTTGGCTTTTTCGGGTTTCTTTAATGCCGTTTTAAGTTCTTCCGTATGCGTACTTAACATTAAAGCGAGCGAAAGTCTTCCGCGGCGTGCCATCATTTTACTGAGATGGTCGGGGCAAAAACCCTGTTTATTGGTTTCAATTCTGACGTCGGGCTCCATCATTGCGGCACCCATTATGTAATCTAAAATATGGTCTTCTACCGTGTTATACATACGGCAAATCGGACATCCGTCCACCACTTCAAAAACCTCGTTTACCGGTATTGTGCAAATATCGTTACGCATAAAAATCATCTCCTGTTTGCTATTATAGCACATTTGTGTTAAAATTGGAATGGTGATTATTATGAACGGATTTTTCGATGGCAAAAACTACGTTTTGTCGGGTATAAAAAACTTGAATCTCGCCGAGACACTTGACTGCGGACAGGCTTTTCGCTGGAGTATGGACGAAGGCGGCGTTTGGTCGGCGGTTTTGGGCGATAAACTTTGCCGAGTTGCACAAGACGGCGAGAATATTATATTTTTCGACTGCGATGAAACAATTTTTAAAAATCTTTACAGTCCGTATTTTGATTTAGAACGTGACTATGAAAAAATTGTAAAAACGGTAAGTGAAAACAAAATTTTAGCAGACGCTTGTAAAATAGCAGGCGGAATCAGAATTTTGCGGCAAGACCCGTGGGAGACGGTCTGCTCTTTTATAATTTCACAAAACAACAACATTCCGCGAATCAAGGGTATTATCGAACGACTTTGCGAAAATTTTGGCGAAGATAAAGGCAGTTTTTACACCTTCCCCACCGCACAAAAAATCGCATCGTTATCGCTTGAAGACCTCTCGGTTATACGTTCGGGTTTTCGCGCAAAATACATACTTGACGCGGCAAAAAAGTTTGCATCGGGTGAAATATCGCCTGAAAAAATCTCTCTGCTTTCAACCGCTGACGCGAGAGCAGAACTTATGAAAATATACGGTGTAGGTGAAAAGGTTGCCGATTGTGTGCTTTTATTCGCTTTCGCGCGGGTTGACGCTTTCCCAAAAGACGTTTGGATTAAACGAGCGATGGAAAAACTTTTTTGCGGGGAACTTCCCAAATGTGCCAAAGGGTACGAGGGAATCGTGCAACAATATATTTTTCATTATGCAAGAATGACAAAATTAGATATTTAACGAAAAAATTTGTTTATATTTTGTCAAACTTTCAAAAATGTACTTTATTTTTATAAAAATATATAGTATAATACATTCATAAACGTACGGGAGGAAATATTATGCCATTAGTAAACACAAAAGAAATGTTCAAAAAGGCTTATGAGGGCGGCTACGCTATCGGTGCCTTTAACGTAAACAACATGGAAATCATCCAGGGAATTACTGAGGCGGCAAAAGCACAGAACGCCCCGCTTATTCTTCAGGTTTCCGCAGGCGCACGTAAGTACGCAAACCACACCTATCTTGTAAAACTCGTTGAGGCTGCTATTGCCGAAACAGGTCTGCCGATTGCTCTTCACCTTGACCACGGTGATTCTTTCGAACTTTGCAAAAGTTGTATCGACGGCGGATTTACATCTGTTATGATTGACGGCTCACACCTTGATTATGAAGAAAACGTTGCTCTTACCAAAAAGGTTGTTGACTATGCTCACCAGTTCGGCGTAACCGTTGAGGGTGAACTTGGACAACTTGCAGGTGTTGAGGACGACGTTAACGTTAGCGCAGAAGATGCATCCTACACCAATCCCGACCAGGTTTATGACTTTGTTACACGCACAGGCGTTGATTCACTTGCTATCGCTATCGGTACAAGCCACGGCGCATACAAGTTCAAACCCGGACAGGAACCGCAACTCCGTTTTGATATTTTAGAGGAAGTTTCTCGCCGTTTACCCGGTTTCCCGATTGTTCTTCACGGCGCAAGTTCGGTTGTACCGGAATTTGTTGAGATGATTAACACCTACGGCGGAAAGATGCCCGACGCTATCGGCATCCCCGAGGATATGCTCCGCAAGGCAGCAACCATGGCTGTTTGCAAAATCAATATCGACTCTGACTTGCGTCTTGCCATGACCGGCGCAATCAGAAAGCACTACGCTGAGCATCCCGACCACTTTGACCCCCGTCAGTATCTTGGTGACGGCAGAGCCGCTATCAAGGGAATGGTTGAGCACAAAATACTCAACGTTCTTGGCTGCAACGGAAAAGCGTAAACACAAAATTAAAAGCCTTACATCATTTGATGTAAGGCTTTTTTTATTCTTCGGTTTTTGTAAGTTCAACGTCGGCGATATGAACGTTAACGCGGCTTACTGCGCTGCCCGTCATATTCTGCACCTTTTCTTTTACGTTTTGCTGAACGGCGGCGGCAACGTCTTTTACGTTTGCCTCTTGCTTAATTGAGATATACACGTCAAGTGTAATCTCCCCGTCCGAGGCAACGGTTGCCTTTACGCCTTTATTAAAACCGCGGTCAACGATACCTTTAATATCGGATATCTTGGTGCTGATTGCGTGAACACCCTCAACCTCCATAGCGGCTACGCTTGCCATTTTGGCAAGTACTTCTTCATTAATTTTAAGACCGAAATTTCCTGACATAGAAACTCCTCCTTTTTTTATTCCTTTATATTATAACACATTTTTTTAATTACACAACTATTTTACAGTAATTATTTTAACTTTGTCAAGTGTTAGTCCGCTTTGCGAGGTTGCAATGTCTTGAATTTGCATAGTCTGGCTTTCTGAAAGTTCATCGCTTTTTATAACAATATTTATATCGTTATCCCCTATTATTGCAATTGTGTTTTTAAAACCCTTGGCTTTTAGAAGTGTTTCGATTGACGCTTCGGTATCGCTTCTTGTTGTGAGTACCGTCAGTTTTTCAACCGCCGCAGTTTTGACTGAATCTTTAACCTTGGCATCTTTTACGGTGTCTTCAAGTTCGCTTATTGCCTCACTTCTTGCTGCATCGCGGTCTTTTTTTGCAGTAGCAAGATAATCTTCATCCGCCTTGCCGCCTGTTTGTACCGATTCGCTTTCTTGCTTGTTGTCGACAAAGGTTGCCTCACCCAAGTACGATGCCGTTTGCTTATTATCTTCACCCTTTACGGTGAAACCACCCTCGGTAGCAGAATATTTCATATTAAGCCACACCGCACCCGCAAGGGCTACTACCATAAGTGATAGTGCTATTTGTTTTTTGCCGAATACTTTACCTTTTTTCATACTTTGCCTCCTAATATGTATAACCCGTAACGTAGATTTTTTTGTTTTGTATATCAAGCGCCGCCATTAATGCCGCGCGTATTCTCTCTTCCATATCGGCGCCCGTTATGTTACAAACCACCGCAACACCGCGCACCGTGGGCATATATTCTGTAACCAAAAGACCGTTTTCCCCACCGCCGCTTGACTTTATTATGGTATAACTTTGCTCTGTATCGTTACCTTTTTCGGTTACGGTTTGACGTCCTTCATCTGCATAGACGTACTGGCTACCCGTATCAAGCGTGACCATAGCGGACACCTTTTTGTCCCCTGTTATGCCAACAACAATTGCCTCTACCTTTTTTTCAAGCATCAAACAATACTCTTCTGCCGAAATATTATCTTTCACCTCGCTTTTTTCGGCACTTTTTGGCAACATAGAAGATAAAAATATTAAGATGATTCCCAAAACGCCTAAAAAAAATATTATTTTTTTGCCCTTTCCCGCTAACTTTTCCTTAACTTCTTCCATAGCAATCATTCTATAAATTCAACCTCTTCAAAGTGCACAGAGAGCGCGGATTTTGCCTTCTCTATATCCTCTGCTCCGTACACACACACCTTACTAATAATTATGTTGCCGTCCTCTAAAATATCCGTAATTACCGAAATTTGCTCAAAATATATTTTTTCGTTTTCCAATATGCTTTTTGCTATATAACTATACTGCGATGCTACCATATCAGTGGCATCGGCAGAAAATTCTATCTCCTTGTCCGACGTTGGGATTTCTATATTCACGGAAACAATAGGCGTTAATACCGCCAAAAGCATCAAAAGGCCTATTATATATTTCATTTGTTTACTCATATTTCCGTCGGGACATATTATATAAAATGCGCTTATAACCGCCGCCGAAACCGAAACAGAGAGCGCTATTTGTTTTATTCCTTCCATTTTAACCACCTGCCAACATAAGTACGGTAAGCGACAGTATAAACGCGAGCGAGCATATAAGCACTATAGACAGTAAAAATGAAACGGCGGTGTCTGCCGCACGTAAAAGTGAGGCAATTTTTACACAGTCAAAAAGAGTTGCAACCGATGACGAAACCGAAAGTGACAGTCGCCACGCGACAAGCCACAACACCAAAGGAATTACTATGAGTGCTTCGGCTATGATGCCGTATATTCCCACCGTTGATTTAAGCAAGGAAACACAGGCACCGACGGTGCTTACTGCCTCGCTCACTGCGCCGCCAACCACAGGGATAAAGGTTCCTATAACGAATTTACCTGTTTTAAGCGCAAGGTTATCTGCCGCCGCATTGACGGTGGTTTGTATTGACAGTACGCC
>JAFPBM010000131.1 GCA_017424125.1 Clostridia bacterium
ACCGCCGTTGTGACGAATAAGGACGACGCGGCGGCAAAGGTTGTAGTAAACGACCTTTTTGGTGACGCTTTTGATATTGTTGCAGGTCATATACCGCCGTTTGCCCATAAACCCGACCCTGCACTTACATTACACGTAATGGAAATGCTTGGTGTAAAACCGTGCGAGTGTGTCTTTTTGGGCGATTCGGACGTTGACGTGTTAACGGGTGTAAACAGCGGTGCTGTTGCTGTTGGCGAAACTTGGGGATATAGGGACGAAGATGAACTCGTTGCCGCCGGTGCCAAATATATCATACATAACCCAAATGAATTTATAGGTCTTTTGAAGGAAATAGATAATGAGTTATAAAACCACACGATTTTCGTGTTACGTGGCGTATATAATCAGCGCGGTGGTGAACAATTTTCTGCCGCTTTTATTCGTTATGTTTAACGAGGATTACGGCGTTACGTATCCACAGTTAAGTATTTTAATTTTCTTTAATTTTGCGGTGCAACTATTAACCGACGTTGCGTCCATAAAACTTGTCCGTAAAATCGGCTCGCGCACGGCGGCAGTTGCATCAAACGTTATATCGTGCGCAGGATTCGTACTGCTTGCATTTTTGCCGACAGTAATGGAAAGCACGTTGCTTGCGCTTTTCATAGCCGTCTTTTTCACATCGGTCGGTGCGGGACTTATAGAGGTTATCATAAGTCCTATAATGGACCGTCTGCCCGCCCCCGAAACCAAGGGCTATATGGCGTTTTTACATTCTTTTTACTGTTGGGGGCAGATTTTGGTAACGGTTGTTACAACGGTTATTTTGAAATTCGCAGGCAACGGTTCGTGGAGTAAAATTTCGCTTTTGTGGGCAGCACCGTGCCTTTTGAATTCAATTTTGCTTTGCCGCGTTCCGATAGTAGAGGACGTGTCGGAAGAAAAACGCACACCGCTTAAAACACTTTTTGGCAACAAACTGTTTGTGTTAATTGTTTTGATAATGTTTGCCGCGGGCGCTTCGGAACTTGCAATCGCGCAGTGGGCGTCGGCTTTTGCGGAAACAAGTTTGGGGCTTCCAAAAATGACGGGTGATATTTTGGGTCCGTCTGCATTTGCGCTCTTTATGGGAATAGGGCGTGTGGCAAGTGCGCTGTTGCAAAGCAAAATAGGCATACGCATCCAACTCATAGCGGGTAGCGCACTGTCCATCGTTTGTTATCTTGTTTCGTCACTCGCAACCAACGCACTGGTTTCGGTTTTCGCCTGTGCACTATGCGGGTTGGGCGTTAGCATTTTGTGGCCGGGACTTTATTCGCTTGCAAGTGCAACCTTCAAAACGGGCGGCAACGCGATGTTTAGTGTGCTTGCGATGGCGGGTGATATAGGTTGTTCCGTCGGCCCTTGGGTACTCGGAATGGTGGCAGGCGACGGCGGTTTTAAAACTGCAATCCTTGTGGGAACGGTTTTCCCGGTTATTGCTTTGGTAGGTTTACTCTCGAAAAGATTTAGATAAAAAGGGGATTAGTTTATGAAACGCGAAGACTATATTTCTTGGGACCAATATTTTATGGGTATTGCAATTTTCTCGGCACAGCGCAGTAAAGACCCGTCCACACAGGTTGGCGCTTGTATTGTAAGCGAGGACAATAAAATCTTGTCTGTCGGTTATAACGGTATGCCGCAAAACTGTAATGACGACGTCTTCCCGTGGGAAAGAAGCGGCTCTGCGCTTGAAACAAAATATATGTTTGTATGTCACGCAGAACTAAACGCTATTTTAAATTATAGAGGCGCACGTCTGGACGGAAGCCGTCTATACGTAACGCTTTTCCCATGTAACGAGTGTGCAAAAGCAATAATCCAAAGCGGAATTAAAGAGGTTATCTACGGTGATAACAAATACGACGGCACCGACAGTGTAGAGGCATCAAAAAAGATGCTCGCCGCGGCGGGCGTTAAATGCCGCCGTTACGAACATCTTGGTAGAAAGATTGAGTTTTCACTTTAAAAAAGTTCGTCTTTGAACCAAACTTTTTTAACGGTAAAGGTTTTGCCGTTAAGATAGTTTAATATTCCCGCATCGGTTGTGAAATTAAAGCGTAGTTTATAGGAATAAAGCGCTTGGTGCTTGAACCCTTTTTTGCGGTCATCCGCCGTTTTGCCATACTTTCCGTCACCCAAAAGGGGATGGCCGATAGAGGCTAAATGTGCGCGGATTTGATGGGTGCGACCTGTAAGTAATTCAACTTCAAGAAGTGAAAGACCGCCTTTTTCCTTAAGTACACGGTAGTGCGTTTTAATGGTGCGGGCGTTTTCACGCTTGCGGTTTTCAATGAATACGCGGTTGCGGTTTTCGTCTTTGGTTAAAAAGCCGTCAAGCACCGCCTCTTTTTCGCGTGGTGTGCCGTGTACAACTGCAAGATAAAACTTGTCAAGTTCGCGGAATTTGATTTTATCGCACAAAATGC
>JAFPBM010000132.1 GCA_017424125.1 Clostridia bacterium
ACAAAACTGTTTTCTGCCGTAAACGAAACGGTTAAGGAAATCAAAAAAACGGCACAAAAATACGGCACACCAATAAAGGTGGACACCGTTTTAGACGTCAACTATTTTGAAACCGAAGAACTTAAGGTTTTAGAGCGCAGTTTATCACTTGGTGATATAGAACCTTGTAGTGCTAAAACCGAAAATATAGTGGTAACCGCCGCGGCTACGGCTTACGACGAAGCAGAGTACGCTGCAAGGGAAATTCGCCGTCTTGTAAGAGAGGAAAACTACCGTTACCGTGATTTTGCCGTAATCGCCCGTCAGGACGAGCAGTACCGTTCGGCTGTTGAGCATATATTCAAAAAATATGACGTTCCGTGTTTTACGGACAAGCGTTACAGCGTGTCATATATGCCAATATCGGTTTTTGTCAGCGCATCGCTCACCGCCGCAACCGCTTTTGACACCGAAAGCATATTAAAATACCTCAAAACCGAACTGTGTGACCTGAATTTTGAAGAGATAAGCGCACTCGAAAACTACGTTTATATGTGGGATATTGATAAATCAGATTGGAAAAATGATTGGACAATGAGTCCGTCGGGATTTGAAAAATTTGACGATGCGGACAAGTCGTCCCTCGAAGAATTAAACGTGCTTCGCAAAAAGGTAATATCCCCGCTTTTGAAATTGAGTGAAGAAATTAAAACCGCCGATACCATATCTTCTGCACTTTGGCAACATATAAAAAGGCTTAACGTGGGCGAAAAATTATCAAACCTTTCAAAAGAACTGTCATCCCTTGACAGTGCGCTTTTGCCACAGGCTTATAACGCAGTAATATCAATTTTGGATAGTCTTCACGATACACTCATAGGCGCTGCGTGTACTGTGGACGAATATATAACCTACTTCCGCCTTGCGACAGACAGTACCGAAATCGGCATAATACCGCAAATGGTGGACGAGGTCATCTTTGGCGCCGCCGACCGCATAAAACCGCATAAACCGAAAATCATATTCCTGCTTGGTGCCAATCAGGGTGTTTTCCCTGCGCAGTCAGCGCCTACGGGCATAATAGGCGGAGGAGAGCGCGGAAGATTATTATCCTTAGGACTACCCATAAAAGACCACGGACTGGATTTTGCCATTGACGAACAGTATCTTGTTTACACAACACTCTGTACGGGAACGCAAAAACTGTACGTTTCATATTCATCATTAGACGCCGCGGGCAAAGAAGCAAAACCGTCTTCGGTTGTGGACACGCTTTATAACGTATTTCCAAACTGTAAAAAGGATGCAATGAACCGCGAGAGTTTCAGCATAGAAAATATAGAAACACCCGCCGCCGCATTTACGGGGCTTTTGCGCAATTTTGATAATAAATCGCTTACGGCTTTACTTGAACTATTTAAAGATATGCCTGAATACAGTGGAAAATTAGACGTTGCTCTTGCGCGTAAAAACGCACGGGAAATGCACCTCTCGCCCGAGATAAGCGAACGCCTTTATAGTAAAAATATGCGTCTTTCGGCAACAGGGGTTGATACCTTTTTCCGTTGCGGTTTTTCATACTTTTGCCGTTACGGATTGCGCGCAAAGGTTATGAAAAAAGCAGAGATTGATGTGCTACAGCGCGGTACAATCGTGCACGAAGTGCTTGAGAAACTTATCTCTCACTACAAATCGGAATATAAAAATTTAAGTGACGAGCAGATAAAACGTGAAACCGATATTATAGTAGAAGAATACCTTGCAAGAATAGAGGGTATTGAGTTTGTTAAGGATAACCGCTTTATGCACTTGGTTTCAACCATCAAAAAAATGACGGTCGAGGTAGCCGTGCATATCCGTGACGACTTTGCTCAAAGCGGTTTTGAACCCGAATTTTGCGAACTCAAAATCGGTGACGACGGTGATATAGAAAGTGCCCTGATAGATACCGATAAAGGTTCTGTACGTATTCACGGCGCTATTGACAGGGTGGATACCTGCGGTGCGTATATCCGTGTTGTCGATTATAAAACGGGTTCGCGCAAGTTTAATCTCTCCGACGTCCTCTACGGACTTAATATGCAAATGCTCATATACCTTTATGCCACCTTAAAAAGTGAACGCTTTGCGGACAAGATTCCCGCGGGCGTACTCTACCTTGAAACAGGCAAAAAAGTGGATGAGGAAAAGAACTTTGTAATGAATGGCCTTCTCTCCCAAAACACCGCCGTCCACGATGAAATGGAAAAGGAAAACGAGGGAAGATTTGTTCCTAAACTGCGTATAAAAAAGGACGGAAGTTTCTATAAATCTAAAGAATTTATAGATGAAAAAGATTTCTATACAATTTTTTCACATGTTGAAAAAATGCTTAAGGCTATGAATAGTTCACTCCTTTCGGGCGAACTTTCTCTGAATCCGACCGACGAACGCGAAAAAGATGCCTGTAAATATTGCGATTTCGCATCCGTCTGCGGAATAGAAAACCGTCCGCATAGAAAGGTGCCGCCTATGGATAACGAAACGGTAACCGAAAGAATGGGGGAAAAAGCCGATGTTTAAGCCAACAAAAGCGCAGACTTCTGCAATTGATACGCGCGGCAGTGTGCTTGTAACCGCGGCGGCAGGAAGCGGTAAAACCGCCGTACTTGTAGAGCGTGTTATTTCTATGATTACAGGTAGCAACCCCACTTCAATAGATAGGCTTTTAATCGTTACCTTTACGAACGCCGCCGCCGCAGAAATGCGACAGCGTATTGAAAAGCGCCTTTTGGAAGAACAAAAGAAAAACCCGCAAAACAGGCATATAGCCAAGCAAATAATGCTTCTCCCGTCGGCGCAGATTTGCACCATTGACACCTTTTGTATAAACCTTGTGCGCGAAAATTTTGATGCTTTCGGTATTGCGCCCGATTTTAAAATTGCCGAGGGCGGAACTCTCGGTTCGCTTTACGATGCCGCTATAAAAGAGGTGCTTGCCGAATATTATGATAACGATATAGAGCGCCTGTCGGGGCTTTTATCGGCACTCGGTGCCAATTATGGCGACAGCAAACTGATAGACGCTGTATTTTCGGTATTTGAATATAGCCGCAATCTGCCGTTTCCTAATGAATGGCTCGAATACGCAAGAACACTTTATGACGATATAGAGGGCAATTTTTCTATGTGGCGCGGCGACGTGTCGGTACATAAATCGGCGTTTTCTAAAGCACAAAACAGCATAGCAGAAGCATTGTCACTAATAGAAGAAAATGCAAAGCTTTGCGAAAAATACAAAGAAACCTTACTGTCTATAAATACGATTTGTGACGGTGTTTTGTCGGCAATAGACTCAGACAACGCCGATAAAGCGTTATCCCTTTGTGATTCTTTGGAAGTACCCACAGTCCCCGTACGCACTGCGGATAACGCCGTACCCGCCGCAAGAAAAGCAAGGGCGGACTTTTTGACGGCGTGTGAGGAGATTGTAAGCGCCTTTTCGGTCGACGAAAAGACCGCCAAGGCACAACTGAAAGTTACCGCACCGTATATCCAAATGCTGCTTGAAATAGTAGAAAAGTTTGCAAACCGTCTTTATAATTTGCAGTGTGATAAAAATATTTTCACTTTTTATAACACAGAGCAAATGGCGCTCGAACTTTTGTGTCAGTACAGCGACGGAAAGTATTATATGAGCGATTTTGCCAAGGAACTTTTCACACAGTTTGACGAAGTTTTGGTCGACGAATATCAAGACGTAAACGATTTGCAAGATACCCTCTTTTCGCTCGTTTCGGGATATGGTGAGCACCTTTTTGCCGTTGGTGACGTAAAGCAGAGTATATATGGTTTCCGCGGTGCCAACCCGGCAAACTTTGTAAACAAAAAAGATTCCTATATACCGCTCCAAGTTGCAAAAGAAGACGATAAGAAAAAAATCGTTCTTTCTTCAAATTTCCGTAGCCGAAAAGGTGTTTGCGGATTTGTAAACTATTTTTGTTCGCTTATAATGTCGCGCAATCTCGGCGGTGTGGATTATAACGAGGAGGAATATCTTAACGCCGCCGCAGAGTATATGGAAAAGGAAGAACCCGACGTAGAAATGCACATATTAAGCGGTGAGGAAAGCGAAGACGATAATCCGCTGATTGAGGCAAAACACATTGCCGCCTATATTAAAAATGCTGTTAAAAAAGGCATAAGCCTTCGCGCAGAAGATGGCACTCGCACCGCAACGTACGGCGATTTTGCAATACTTTTGCGTTCTCCCGGCACACATTCGGACGTCTATTTGAACGAACTGCAAAAACTCGGAATCCCCGCCAGATTTGAAACGGGCGGGTTTATAAATTCACAAGAGGTATCTTTGCTTTTGGCGCTTCTTAAGGTCATTGGCAACCCCACCCACGACGTGCCGCTTTTGGCACTTATGATGTCTCCGCTTTTCGCGTTTTCGCCCGACGACGTCGCGCGTGTGCGCCTTTGTGACCGCAAGGGTTCGCTCTATAGCGCGCTCATAACGGCGGCAAAAGGCGGTAATAAAAAGGCAGAAGATATGCTAAACGCCCTGCGCAAATTCCGTCACGGCGCCATAACCCGTTCGGTTGAGGGGCTTATTTCTTGGCTTTTTGAGGAAACGGGACTACTTGATTTTGTTTCGGCAATGGACGACGGCGAGAGAAGACGTAACAATCTTCTTCTCTGTCTTGACTATGCCAAAAACTATGAGAGCGACGGCAAGGATATCCGCGGATTTGTGGCGTATATGGAAAAAATCGGTCCAAAAGTTAAAACCCCGTCGGGCAAGGGCGGCGAAAATGCCGTTAACATTGTAAGTTTCCACGGCTCAAAGGGACTACAGTACCCGATTTGTATCATTGCGGGCGCATTCCATCGTTTTAACGATATGGATACTAAAAAAGCACTCGTAATGGATAGAAAACTCGGTGTCGCTTTCAAAATGGTGGATGCAGAAAACAACGCATCAGTAGATACCATTGCGCGTAAAGCAATAATTTTAAAAATGAAGGCATCGCTTTTGTCGGAAGAACTGCGCGTTATGTACGTCGCGCTCACCCGCGCCGAAGAAAAACTAATAGTCTTGCTTACAAGCGCCAATCCCCAAAAACGTGCTCTCGCGGTTGCTGAAAAAATCAAAAGTGGGGAAGACAACGCGCTGATTTCTTCCGTATCGGGTTATTTCGATTGGTTTATGTATGCACTGTTGCGACTTAATTCAGCCGTAAATATGCGCGAACTTTTTGAAATTGATTTAGAAGAAAAGTTTTTGAAAAGCGAAAAAGACTGCACAGTTTCTTTCCTTTATACCGCACTTGAGGACAGTGCCGCCGAAGTTGAAGAAATAGAGTGCGAGTGCAATAAAGACCT
>JAFPBM010000133.1 GCA_017424125.1 Clostridia bacterium
GCAATGAGGATTATTAAGGCGCAGGCGGCAACGAGTAATATTATGGTTGTTTTACCGCTCTTTTTCTCGTTCTCTTCGGCTTTCTTTGCCTCTTCTTCTCTTTTTGCCTCGTCCTCTTTTTTCTGCTGTTCTTTTTCCTTTTCTATACGCTCTTGCTCATCGTACGGAATGATGTTTTCAAAAAAGCCTGTTTTCTCTACGTCTTCGCCAACGGTTGTACGGTAAAGACCGTAATCGGCAGGTGAATAAGTATTGATTTGCGACGCCTTTTTAATCTCTCCATTTGCGCCGTTAAGCCATTTGCGAAACCACGTGTACTGCTGTGTTTCATGGTGTTTGAAACCTTTTTGTGTAACCTGAAACGGTGTCAGTCCGCCCAAAGATTCAAGCGGTGTATCCAAAAAACCGAGTTTAACTTTATTTTGGTCGTAAAGATGCAAATAGAGTTTCGGCGTATCCCAAACGGTAAGATTATCTTCGGGGTACGGTTCTTTTTTTGCGGCGAGCTCGACCGCTTTTACGAGCGTTCCCGCGTTTAACATATGTTGTCCGTGGCCGTATTCACCCTTGAGGTCGTGACCTACGACAACCTGCGGTTTATATAGTCTTATTAAGTCCACCTGACTTTTGAGCACGTCGTCCTCGGTATAACCCGCGGATTTGATATTTTTCAGCGCGCCGTCATAGGATTCCGAATATGCATCGGGATAGACTCCGATTGTGGGATAATAAGTGATGCCGACCTCCCACAGTCCGTTAAGCAATTCGTGCTTGCGCGTTATGTTGTTGTTATGATTTACAAAGTATGCAACGCGGACTCTGTAACCTTTTTCTTTGGCATAGTACGGCAAAATTCCCGCAAAAAACAGTTGCTCGTCATCGGCGTGGGTAGTAAAAAGCAGTAAATCTGTTTTTTCGGGCCCCGACTCCCATTTTTGCACGGTATCGGGCAATTCGCCGCTATAGGTATAAACATCGCAGACGGTGGCTTCCTTTGAAAACTCAATAGTCAGAGTTTTGCGGTCGCCCTCCATTTGTGTAAGGGTGGCAAGATGATGAAGATGCGGTATGCTAAATGGTTCAATATCGTCCGCACCTTTAACCACATACGGCACAAACTCGTCCCAGAAAATTATATATATGTAGTCAATAGGCGTATCGCTCTGCACCGTTAGCGTTTTAACCGTTTTGCGTGTGGAAAGTTTGCTGTCCTTTAATCCGTCGGTGACGGTTTCTGCCGAAACGGTAAGTGTGGAAAGTATAACTGCTAACGCAAAAATCAAACTTAAAAATCTTTTCATAAAAGCACCACCTTTAGTTTAAGTTTAACACACAAACAACAAATTTTCAAGCAACCGCTTTACAAAGCGGATTTGTTGTGGTAAAATACATTTATATATTGTTGGAGGGATAAAAAATGGATTTTTTAACATATAAAGGCAAACCGCTTGTCCGCAAGGGTAACGAGATTTATTACGGTGATATGTCCGAAAAGTACGTAATCAAGTTCGACGTGCTTTCAGAAAAGGAAGAAAACGGACAGAAAGTGCCCGATAAGATGGCAATCTCGCTTATGCTTAGCGACACTTCACTTGACGAGAAAGACAGAGTTAAAAAGAAAAGTGAAAAGCAAGGCTTTTTCGAGGCTATGGACCTTGGCGACGTCTGGCTTACACGCGCACTTAAAGATTAATTTAAAAACCGTTCCTTTTTGGAACGGTTTTTATCTACATTATTGATGCTAAAATGAGCGCTTCGCGCACACTGTCATAAAGTTTTGGCAAGGCGCTTATGGGCAGTGGGTTTTCGCCCTTACCGATTTCTATTGTGAAACCCGGTTTTCTATGTTCGCTTATAAACCAATCTTTAAAACCGCCCATTGATGCAAGACCTGTCGGCACCTCAAGCGCATAGCCGCTTTCCGCCGCCATAATTTCTGCCATTTTTGCACTTCTTGCAGGTTGTTTGTCCCCATACGACCAATATATAACCTCGCCCTGTGTATGAAGTGCTATTACGTGGCGCATCTTTACCCTACGGCAAAGTTCGGTAAGCGCCCTTGTTTCGGGCTCACTTTCGGGCGAATAGCCGCCAAAACGTGTGGGTGACGGGCCGTATATCCCCTCTGCCTTTTCTAAAGCGCGCAGTTCGTTCCAACCCGCATCAAAATTGTGGTTTATATCAACACCGCGCAAATTCGCGTTCCATTTTTGAAACTTACCGCCGCAAAGACGTTTGATTTTGGGTGCCATATATCCTGCACCGATTTCGCCTTTTATTGAGATTTCGCACCCGTCGGGATTGACAAGCGGTACGACTAAAATCCCTCTGCCGTAAAGGGCGCGGCGCGCATCTATCCCCGCTATTTCGCCCCCTGTTAACAGTGCTTCGCAAACCTCCTCTACAAATCGCAAAGCAATATTAGTTGTTATATGCTCGCTTCCGTGAAATGCGGCGGCATAAAGCACGTACTCGTCGGATTCGCCTATTTGCAGACAAAAAATTTCTCTGCCCGCACAACTTCTGCCAATGGGTTTACACCGCAAAAAGTTATATGTAGAAAGCATTTTGTCTATTGCTTTTTTGACCGCGCTATACTCATAATCTATTGGTAAAATATTGCTTTGCATAACATCTGCCACCTTTTAAAAATCTATACTTTAAATATATTGCCGCAAGGGAGAAAATATTATGGATTTTACCGAAAAAACTTTACTGAAGGACTACAAATACAAAGGCCGAATTATAAATATGCGCGTTGACGAAATATTACTGCCCGACGGAAAGAACGCTACGCGTGAAGTTGTTGAACATAACGGCGGTGTTTGCGTTGTTCCGCTAACAAATGAAAACGAGATAATTATGGTGCGCCAATACCGCTATCCGTATAGCGAAGTTCTTTTGGAAATTCCCGCAGGGAAGCGTGACGGTGACGAAGAACCGCTTATCTGCGGCAAACGCGAACTTTTGGAAGAAACGGGAGCCACCGCGAAAGAATATAAATTTTTAGGCGAACTTTATCCCACACCGGGTTACTGCGGTGAAATTATTTATATGTATGCGGCAAAGGGGCTTGAGTTTGGCGATAAAAACCCCGACGAAGACGAATTTTTGGAAACAGAAAGAATACCTCTATCCACCCTTGTTGATATGATTCTTTCGGGCGAAATCAAGGATTCCAAGACGCAAACCGCAGTTTTGAAGGTAAACGAACTTATAAAACGCGGCGAATTTTAATTTTTGTGCTTTAAATTGTTGACATAATACTTTATTTGTGTTAAACTGTGGTTGTAAAAAGATAGAGGCGCATCACGTCAAAAGTACCGCACTAAAAAAAGGTTGCCAAAACCGTGTGGAAAAGGGGCTGATGCCGAAGTGGGTGTCGTGGCGGGCACTTTGCTGGCAGCTCGGATAATATCCGCGTTGTTGTCGCAGCAATGCGGAGAGCTATCCATTCAAATTATATAATTGGTAATTTGTGGTGATAGCTGTATAATTTTGCAGCTATCTTTTTTTGTGTGAAAGGAGAAAATATACATGAAGAACACTATTTTTACGGGTGCGGCTACCGCGATTATTACCCCAACCAACGAACAGGGTGTTGACTTTGAAAAATTCGGACGTTTAATCGATTGGCAGATAGAAGAAGGCATTGATGCTATCGTTGTTGCAGGCACAACGGGCGAGGCTTCTACCCTTACGGATGAAGAGCACAAGGCGGTTATCAAATACTGTGTTGATAGGGTTGCAAAGCGCGTTCCCGTTATTGCAGGAACAGGCTCTAACGATACGGCTTATGCCTGTCAACTTACAAAATACGCTTGTGAAGTTGGCGTTGACGCTGTACTCCTTGTTACACCTTATTACAACAAGGCGACTCAAAAGGGACTTATCGCATCTTTCACCGCTATTGCAGACGTTAGTACCAAACCTTGTATTTTATATAACGTACCCAGCCGCACAGGCTGTAACATCCTGCCCGAAACGGCGGCGGTACTTGCAAAGCACCCCAACATTGCAGCGATTAAAGAGGCAAGTGGCGACCTTTCGCAGGTTGCAAAGATTGCAAAACTTTGCGGTGACGAACTTGACATTTATTCGGGCAACGACGACCAGATTGTTCCCATTATGTCGCTCGGCGGAAAGGGCGTTATTTCGGTACTTTCCAACGTAGCACCGCGTGATACGTCGCTTATGTGCCACAAGTTTTTAGAGGGTGACGCCAGCGGCGCGCTCAAACTTCAACTTGATTACCTTGACCTTGCAAACACCCTTTTCTGCGAGGTTAACCCCATTCCTGTAAAAGCGGCTATGGCGGCTCTCGGTTTCTGTGAAAACTATCTGCGTTTGCCGCTTACACCTATGGAAAAGGCTAACGAGGAAAAATTACTTGCCGCTATGAAAAACTGCGGTATTAAGTTTTAAGACTGAAAGGATTTTTATATGAAAATCGCTATTTGCGGATACGGCAATTTAGGACGCGGTGTTGAGTGTGCGGTTACCGCCGCGAAAGATATGGAACTTTTTGCGGTGTTTACCAAACGCGACCCTAAAAGTGTAAAAGTTGCGACGGACGTTCCAGTTTACAATATTGACGACATTCTAAAATACAAGGACGATATTGACGTACTTGTTATCTGCGCGGGCAGTGCAACCGATTTGCCCGTTATGACACCCTCTCTTGCAAAAGACTTCTGTGTTATTGACAGTTTTGACACACACGCTTCTATCCCCTCGCATTTTGCGGCAACCGATAAAGCCGCCAAAGAGGGTGACAAACTTGCGCTTATATCGGCAGGTTGGGACCCCGGTATGTTCTCTGTAAACCGCCTTTATTCTTCGGCTATTCTGCCAAACGGTAAGGACTATACTTTCTGGGGCAAGGGCGTAAGTCAGGGCCATTCAGATGCTATAAGACGTATTGCGGGCGTTGTTGACGCACGTCAGTACACCATACCGATTGAATCTGCACTTGAGGCGGTACGCAGCGGTAAAAATCCTGAGTTTACCACAAGAGAAAAACATTTGCGCGAATGTTTTGTTGTGGCAGAAGACGGTGCTGACAAGGCGCGTATTGAAAACGAAATTAAGACGATGCCCAACTATTTTGCCGATTACGACACCGTTGTGCATTTTATAACAATGGAAGAATTAAAACGTGACCACAGCGGAATCCCCCACGGCGGATTTGTTATACGCACGGGTGAAACGGGTTATAGCGGTGAGAACAAACACGTTATTGAATATAGCCTTAAACTTGATTCCAACCCCGAATTTACGGCAAGCGTTATTACCGCATATGCACGTGCGGTATGCAAAATGTATAAGCGCGGTGTGCGCGGCTGTGTAACCGTTTTCGACGTTGCACCCGCAGATTTATCGCCCCTCTCGGCAGAGGAAATCCGCGCTACTATGTTATAATTATTAAAACACCCAGAGAGGATTTTATTTTTGAACGATTTAACAGATTTTATGCTTTGCGGTAACCTGTCTGTTTCCGATAACGGACATCTTAACTTTGCGGGACAGGACACCGCCGCACTTGCAAGTGAATACGGCACACCGCTTTATCTTATGGATGAAGAACGCATACGCGAACGCTGCAGAACGTATACCTCTGCCGTTCGCACCGCGTTTTCTGATAAAGGGCGTGTGCTTTACGCATCAAAGGCGGCTTCTTTTAAGCGCATTTATGAGATTATGCGCGAAGAGGGTATGGGAATTGACGTTGTTTCTTGCGGCGAGATTCGCACCGCAGAAAAAGCAAACTTCCCGCTTTCAAACGCGTATTTTCATTCTAACAATAAAACAGATGCAGACATTGAGTATGCGATTGAGCGCGGCATTGGCTACTTTGTTGTTGACAACGAGGAAGAACTGTTTGCTATCGACCGCATTGCAAAAGAAAAAGGCATCAAGCAGGCTGTGCTATTACGTATTACACCAGGAATTGACCCCCACACTTATGAGGAGGTTGCAACCGGCAAGGTTGATTCAAAATTTGGCTCTGCTATTGAAACAGGCCAAGCGTTCCTAATTACAAAAACCGCGCTTTCACTTGAAAATTTAGAACTCGTCGGTTTCCATTGCCACGTAGGCTCACAGGTTTTTGATTCTTCCGTTTATATTGCAACCGTTGACGTTATGGTTAAATTTGTGTATGACGTTTTTCTAAAGTTCGGTTTCATTACAAAAAAACTTGACCTTGGCGGCGGATACGGCGTTCGCTATATCAAAGAAGACCCTGTTATTGATATAAAGGAAAGCATCTTAGAGGTTGGCGAGCACGTTAAAAAATGCATCTCACAATACGGAATTGAGATGCCCGAGATTTGTTTTGAACCGGGCAGAAGCATTGTTGCCGACGCGGGGCTGACGCTTTATACCGCAGGAACGGTTAAAAACATTCCCACCTATAAAACCTACGTTTCGGTTGACGGCGGTATGGCAGATAATCCGCGTTACATACTTTACGGTTCGCAGTACACCCTGCTTAACGCCCTCAAACTGAATGAAGCGCACGATATGCCTTGTTCTGTTGTGGGACGCTGTTGCGAAAGCGGAGATATTATTGCAGAAAACGTAAAAATGCCCGAAAGCACCTGCCGCGGTGATATTATTGCCTGTCTTACAACGGGCGCTTATCACTACTCTATGGCGTCTAACTACAACCGCATTCCCCGCCCGCCCGTTGTTATGTTGAACGGCGGAGAATCCTACCTTGCGGTAAGGCGCGAAACCTTTGACGACGTTACATCTCTCGATATATAAAAAAATCACCTGTCGTTGACAGGTGATTTTTTTATTCCTTTACGTATGTTTTAACAATTTCACCGATAATCATAAAATGGCGGTCGTCTGCGGGGTAAAGTTCTTTGCAGTCACCCTCTGTAAATGCCTCAGGCGACAAGCGGTTGCAATAGCGTTTTTTGCAGACAAGCACAAGACGCGCCTCTTCGAAAAACACGCTGTTATCCGAAAAGACGGGCGTCAGTCCCGTGCGCTCGGTTTTGTTGACGTCACGGCCCGATTCTTTGCCGCAAACGGCGTGGATATCGCGGCGGTCACCGTAAAAGGAAAGCGTAAAATAATCTTCCGCTTTTAGAAAATCCATAGTATAGCGTTGCGGACGCACGGCGATTACTACCGAATCTTTTGACCACATCTCTCCGATAAATCCCCAACTCGCCGTCATCATATTGTATTTTTCTTTATTTCCTGCGGTTATGAGCATCCACTCGTCTGCAATCATCTTGACGGCGTTGCCCTCAACCTCTTTAATATTTACCTCTTTCCACATAAAAAAGCCTCCGTTTTATAATAATTTTTTTATAATGCAAAAAAGTGCTTGATTTTTGTTTTATCTATATGTATAATGGTATAGCAATATTCGGAGAGATGGCTGAGCTGGTCTAAGGCGCACGACTGGAAATCGTGTAAGTGCTAATACCACTTCAGGGGTTCGAATCCCCTTCTCTCCGCCAAAAAAGATGAATCCGTCCGCAAGGATGGGTTCTTCTTTTTTTATGCTAATATGGTGGGATTCGAACAAGGAGGGAGAAAGCCTTTAGCTTTCGGAAGAAAACAGTTCAGAGAACTGTTTTCGCCGACGTGGGCAACGAGCGCATGCGAGGCGATAGGCGCGTTGCGCCGGAAAAATCCCCTTCTCTCCGCCAAAAAA
>JAFPBM010000134.1 GCA_017424125.1 Clostridia bacterium
ACAAGCAGTGAAAAGACACCGTCGCCCACGAAAGCGAGTGTTGTCGGACTTAACTGTTGGGGTTTTTCCATATGCGCCTCCGCTACGATACGTACTCAAACTCGATATCATAAACCCTTACGATATCGCCGTCCTGAACACCCTGTTTTTCAAGCGCTTTAATTATACCGCTTTCGTGCAAAACGCGCTGAAAATACTGTAATGATTCATAGTCTTCGGGGTCGACCGTTTCGAGTATTTTAAGCAGCCATTCTGCATCTTCTATGATATACACGCTGTTTTCCACACGAAGTTTGAAACTGCGTTTATTGGTAACAACTTCGGGTTCGGGTACTATGAATTCAGGCTCATAACGCACAATGGGCGGTAACTTTGCTAGTTCTGCCGCGACGTAGTTTATAAGCGCATCCGTACCCTCGGCAATTGCCGCCATAACGGGAAAGAATGCATAACCCATACTCTCGAACTTCTTGGCTATTGCGTCTACTTCCTCTTCTTCCAAAAGGTCGCATTTATTACCTACCACTATCTGTTTACGGGTGCTGAGTTCTTCGCTAAATACCGAAAGTTCGTGATTTATTTTATTAAAATCGTCAATGGGATCGCGTCCTTCACTACCCGAAACGTCTACTACGTGCAAAAGAAGTCTACAACGGTCAACGTGACGCAAAAATTCGTGTCCGAGACCGAGCCCCTCACCCGCGCCCTCGATAAGACCTGGGATATCCGCCATTACAAAGGACGTACCCTCGCCCATACGGACAACACCTAAAACGGGGGTTAACGTTGTAAAATGGTAATTTGCGATTTTGGGTTTTGCCTCGCTTACCACCGAAACGAGGGTTGATTTGCCTACGTTGGGGAAACCTATAAGTCCCACATCGGCAAGAAGTTTAAGTTCAAGCGTAACGTCAAGCGACTGTCCCGCCATACCACTTTTGGCAAAACGTGGAATCTGACGGGTTGAGGTTGCAAAATGCCAGTTTCCCCAGCCGCCATTACCGCCACGGGCGACAACCGTTGGTGTATCGTCCGAAATATCGGCAATAATTTTGCCGCTTTCTTTATCCTTTATGAGCGTACCGCGCGGAACCGAAATTACAAGGTCCTGAGCGCTTTTGCCCGTTCGGCGCGAAGTGCCGCCGTTTTGACCGTTTTCGGCGCAATATTTGCGTTTATAGCGAAAATCAGCCAAAGTGGAGAGGTTGTCGTCCGCTTTGAAGACGATATTTCCGCCACGTCCGCCGTCACCGCCGTCGGGTCCGCCCGCCGCAACGTATTTTTCTCTATGAAACGAAACAGCGCCGTTGCCGCCGTCTCCCGCTTTTAGATGTATGGTTGCTATATCTACAAACATAAGATTTTTGCGGACGCGTCCGCTCTCCTTTTTATACAAAATAAAGCCCGGCTGAGTATACTCATCCGGGCTGTCTGATTGCTATTATTCGGCTGCGTAGATGCTGACCTGCTTGCGAGCACGTCCTACACGCTCAAATTTTACCTTTCCGTCAATGAGTGCGAAAAGTGTATCATCAGAGCCCTTACCGACATTATTGCCGGGATGGATGTGGGTTCCTCTCTGACGAACGAGGATGTTACCAGCCAATACGAACTGACCGTCTGCGCGCTTTACGCCGAGACGCTTGGATTCGCTGTCACGACCGTTCTTGGTTGAACCCATACCTTTTTTATGAGCAAATAACTGTATGTTAATCTTTAACATCGGTTTACACCTCCAAGTTTAATTTGATGTTACTGTACTGTTCCGTCAACTGCCTTATATGAAGTTCGAAACTTCTGAGTATTGTTTGCGCAGCGTGTGAATCCTTTAATAACGATAAAGACATATAACCGTCTTCTACCACTATATCACATTCGCACCCTGCAATCTCGGTTATTCCGTTTGCCGTCATATACGCCGCAGATGACACTGCTGCACAAAGCAATTTTCCGTCAAGGTCATCACAGTTTTGTGTGCTGTGACCGCTAATAACAAAACCTTTAAGCCTGTCATTTTCGCGTTTTAACAAAACCTTAGTCATAAACTTATGCGATTTCGTTAATCTGAACCTTTGTGTACGGTTGTCTGTGACCCTTGTGACGGGCACATCCCTTCTTGGGCTTATAGGTGAAGATGTTTACCTTCTTACCTTTACCGTTCTTAAGTACAACGCCCTTAACGATAGCGTCCTTAACGTACGGTTTGCCCACTTTGAGCTTTCTGTTGCATACAGCAACAACCTTGTCAAAGGTGATTTCTTCATCAACCTGTGCGTCGAGCTTTTCAATATAGATTACGTCGCCGCTCTCTACTTTGTACTGCTTTCCGCCTGTTTCAATGATTGCGTACATTTCCTTGGCACCTGCCTTAATTCAGTCTCGCTACTGCTGGGCGCACCCCGAAATTCAGGGCAACTTGATAAAAGCCCACAATATGCGGCTCTACCACTATACCACTAACAAATGCAAAAGTCAAGCATTATTTTGTAAGTGTTCCGCCATCGGTTTTTATCACCATATAAACCTGCTCTTCCATCAGCGTATCGCAGTTTATATAAACCAAAATCTCCTCGTTTTCACTGTTTTTACATAAAAATTCATAACAGTGTATTTCTCTTCCGCCCGGCGACGGTATGAGCACCTGTTTTTGAGATTCGATTTTTAGGTTTTTGCTGACAACGTTTGCGGCTTCCTCTGCTGTTTTATCGGGTGTTTTTATTGTGCGGGGCGTGTGGTTGGCAAGATATCCGTTTGCTTCATAAAGCACCACTTCACCCGTATCCAGCGTCACGCCCACCTTGATTAAATCGGTATAACATACCGTTCTGCCCTCTTTATATGCGAAATTAACGGTAAGGACGCCCTCATCTGCAAAATAATAACTTGTTTCAAAATTTTCCTGCGTATAATCATAAAGCCACTTTTTTGCGACCTCTGACGCCTGTTCGTAACTGTAGGTTGCTTTATCTGCGGTTTTGTATTTTCTGAAATAGATTACGTATCCGCCCTTTTTGGTGACCGAAACCTCATAATCGTTACCAAAAAAACGATATGCTTCAAGTTTTCCCGTTTCTTCACCCGAAAGGCCGAGCGTATCCTCTGCAACACCGAGAGCGTATGCGGCATTTTTCTTTGCTTCGTCAAGTGACACCTCTTTGGCATTTTTAAGCATTACAGATTCTTTTTCTAAAATGTGATTTGAATAAGGGCCATCATATATAAGCGTCGGATAACTGTCGATGTTATCTTGCATATCGGTTAAACTATTTCCTATTTCTCCGCTGTTTTCGGTCATTTCGAGCATCATAGCGTTACCGTTTTCGTATCTTATTCGCATTTCTTCCACGCCCGCTGAGAAGTGCTCTGCTATTTTTGAAAGTTTGCTTAAATTTTCTCTTTCCTCATTCGTGGGGGACGTCCCCGCTATGCTTTGTTTTGCAACCGTCAACGAATAATCACCCACCTGTGATACAAATTTGAAAAGCGGTGATAAATCGGTTTCGTTTAGCGGCAACGACGACAGCGCCGACATTGCGGTACCCGCCTCCTTATACACCTCTGCCGCTATGTTGCAAAACTGTGTAGGGGTTGTAACGTAGGCGCTTTTTTTGAGTTCGACGTCTATATTTGCAAGACTGTCACACAAATCCGAAAGCGAACGCATATATGAATATCGCAGACGGTTGCCGTAGTTCTCTTTTTGTGTTTTTAGTTTTATTGCAAATCC
>JAFPBM010000135.1 GCA_017424125.1 Clostridia bacterium
ACCATTGACGGAATTTCGTATGTCTATAATGAAGACGAATTTGTTATAGCACTTGAGGGTACGGCGACGGGCGAAACTCCTTATATGATTGTATCAAACGAGCCGTCTGAGAGAATCAAACTTGAAAAGGGTGTATATACATTAAGCGGTAACACAACAAACGGCGCACTTGCGGTAGAACTTTACGATAGTGCCGAGGATAACACCGCAATAAAGGTGTATTCCTGCGTTGACGGTGTGCCCGTAACCTTTGCGGTAGGTAAGGAAAAATATGCGTCGGTATATTATAAACCTGTTATAGAGTCTGTGTTGACGGGCTATGCGCTAAGACCAATGTTAGAGCATGGAAAAGCGGTTACAGACTATATGCCGGGGGCAGAACTTTCATCATCTGTTATGCTCTACCTTAAAGGAAAAAACCTATACAATATGGCATATCTTGTGGAAAACGGCGTTGCTACGTTTTTAGATGCGTCTGTAGGTGAACATCAATTTGCAAGGTCGCCCGTTCAGTATCCTATCTATATACCTGCACAACCCAATACGGCATACTGCGTCAGCGGATATGTAAAAAGCGTTGCTACGGGACAAGAAATACGTATATCCTGCTATTATAAAGACGGCACAAAAATGACCTTTACTGTTCCATTCGTTGCAAACGAATACGTTCGTTTTGAAGAAATGACAGATGCGGATAAAACGTTGTCACACATCGTCATAGGCGAGACAGGTGCAACAATAACAGGTGCCTGTTTCAAGGAAATGCAGGTAGAAAAGGGCGTTGCGGCAAGTGATTATTCGTCGTATTTTAATATGGAAGTTCCAATTGCAGAGGAAGACGGAAGGTTTACGTTCCCGTCGGGTGCGTTCAAAGAGGGGCTCACCGCTACTGTGAGTATGGGACAATTTAACGTAAAATGCAACTATATACGCGATATTAACAAGGCTTTTGCCGATAATACGGAGGTATTATAATGGCAATTAAAACATATAAAAAGGGTAGTAAAACCCGCGTTGCAACTAACTTTTTAGTGTCAGAATTTTGCTGTAAGGGAAACGATTGTTGCGTTGCCGCCAAGATAGATACCGCCCTTGTGGAAGTTTTGCAAAAAATAAGAGAGCATTTTGGCGTGCCTGTAACAATAAACAGTGCCTACCGTTGTGAAAAGCATAATAAAGCGGTGGGCGGTGCAAAAAATTCTTACCATACGAAAGGTATGGCGGCAGATATCGTCGCAACAGGTGTAAAACCGCTTGAAATTGCAAGATATGCCGAGAGTATCGGTGTAAAGGGAATCGGTCTTTATGATGATTTCGTACACGTTGATACGCGTGAAAACAAGTCTTTTTGGTATTCTCATAAAGAGGAAAAACGCACCACTTTCTTTGACGAAAACCCGATAAAGAAGTGGCAACAGGCGGCTATTATGGATGGCTTTGTGCTGAAATTCGGTGCAGACGGCATTTGGGGCGCAGAGTGTGAAGCGCTTGCTAAAAAGGCACTCTGCCAAAAGGAAAAGGTTGGGTATAAAAATACCCATCTTGTAAAGATAATTCAAAACGCAGTCGGTGTTACAGCCGACGGCAAATTTGGCAAAGACACCAAAAACGCTGTTATAAAATACCAAAAAAGCAACGCTCTCGAATCAGACGGAATCGTGGGTTACAACACCTGGAAAAAGATTTTAGGGGTGGCAAAATGACCACAGACGAAAGACTTGCCGTACTCGAAGCCAACGACCGCAACATTTTCCATCAATTAGACGAAATGAAGGAAGAAATAAAGGTTATGCGTGAACTGATTGTTGCGGTGCAACGTTTAGCAGACAAACAAGAAAGCAATACAGCCCTTTTACAAAAGGTTGACAAACGGCTTGCGAATATTGAAAGTGCACCGCTTTCTGACCTTAAACACTATAAACGTGTGGCGGTTGCCGCCGTTATAACGGGTGTTGTGGCGGCGGTGCTCGGTGCCGTATTAGCGCTGATATAAGGTGGTGAAAATATGGATTTTTTGCAAGACTATATTGTTTTAATGGTGCTTGGAATTTGCCTTTGCGTAGGTTACATAATCAAAAACCTTGTGCCTAATGATAAAATAAACCGCTTTATCCCGCTTATAATGGGCGTTTTAGGCATTGCGCTCAACGTGTGGCTTGAACGCACCTTAACACCTAAAACAGTCCTCGGCGGATTAGTATCGGGCCTGGCTTCAACAGGATTTTACGAAATGTTCAAACATTTTATAACCAAGAAATAATTAAACACACCGATTGTTAATAAACGGTTAACTTTCGGTGTGTTTTATATTAAAAAGGGTAAGGCTTATTGTAATGTTGGGCTTTTTGTGATAAAATGATATTAACTTATAAAAGGGGTGGTAAAATGAAAAAGCAAAAACGTGAGCGACCGATACTTTGGATGTCGCTATGCATCCTTGCACTGTTTATTGGTTTTGCGGCTTTTTTTGCGGCAATATGGTATATTCGCACCTACGGCAACGTTGGCTTTGATTCTATACTTTACACCTTCTTTTCACAGGTTTCAGGCGTGCAGAGTACGCTTGTGTACGAATATCTTTTGTGGGGCTTGGCACCGAGCGTTTTGTTAACCGCATTTACGTCTTTTATTATTTTCCGCACTCCTAAAAAGGAAAGATATATTAAACTGAAAAGTGGCAAAGAGATAGTCGTTTATCCCTTTACGCGCAAAGTGTCGCGGATAATTGCGCTTTGCCTTGCGGTAGTGCTTGTTCTCGTTGCAACCTTTGCGTCGCGCCTTTCGCGTTTTCTTTATTTCTGTGTGCAGAATACGGGCATTTTCGTTACCGATTACGTGTCGCCCGATGACGTTAAAATAAAATTCCCCAAAGAAAAGCGGAACCTCATATACATCTATCTTGAATCGATGGAAACGACCTATATGTCGGCAGAGCACGGCGGCGCAAGAGAAAAAGAAATTGTGCCCGAACTTTATGCTTTGGCAAACGAAAATATAAACTTTTCACACAACGAAAAAATGGGCGGATTTTATGCCGTTTCTGGCGGAAGTTGGACCGCCGCTTCAATGGTCGCACAAACCTCGGGAATTCCGCTTAAACCCCCCGCAATCCTTGCAAAAGACCATTTCGGTAAAGATTTGTTTTTGCCCGGCGTTACCACAATAACCGATATTTTGAAAGATGAGGGTTATTACCAAACCCTCATGGTCGGCTCGGACGCCGCATTTGCCAACCGTGACCGTTACTATAAACAACACGGAATAGACAAAATTTATGACGTCTACACCGCCAAACAAGACGGCATAATCGGTGAAGATTATTGGGTTTGGTGGGGTATGGAGGATAGCCGCCTTTACGATTATGCAAAACTTGAACTGCCCAAAATTGCAGAAAGAGAAGAACCTTTTGTATTCAATATGCTAACGGTCGATACCCACCATATAGACGGCTATCTCTGCTCTGAGTGTACGCGCGAAAACACAGAACAGTACGACAACGTGCTTTCTTGTGCAAGCCGCCAATTGTATGGCTTTATAGAGTGGCTCAAAACACAGCCTTTTTACGAAAACACAACCATAGTAGTCACGGGCGACCACCTTTCAATGAATAACGAATATTTTTTGCGTACGGTGGATGAGGATTTTGACCGACGCGTCTATAACTGTATAATAAATTCGGCAGTAACCCCCAAAAACACTAAAAACCGCACCTTTACGGCAATGGATATGTTCCCCACAACCCTTGCTGCTCTCGGCTGTGATATTAAGGGCGAAAGACTCGGCCTTGGCACTAATCTGTTTTCAGATAAAAAAACTCTGGCAGAGGAAATGGGACTCGAAACCTTTGAAAAAGAAATGATAAAATCTTCAAAATACTACGTAACAGACTTTATGTTTTAGGTGAATTATGGAAATAAAAAAGGAAGATTATATAGAACAGTGCTGCCCGCTTGATACGTATAGTCATAGTGCCCGTTCAGCGCCAAGCGGCAAAATTCCAATAAAAGAAGTATTAAAAGAACTTGACGACCTATATAGTCGCGAACGCAACGCAGACGGTAGTGTGCTTTTGGAAGAATGGCTTAAAAAAGCGCAGGAAATCGGCGACTGGAGTGGCGAACTGTCGATATATAGCGAACTTATGGGACACCACCGCAGAACAGGCGACAAAGAAAAAGGACTTTTTGCCTGTGAACAGGGGCTTAAAATTATAAAAGAACAGGGAATAGAAAACAGCGTCTCTGCCGCAACGGTTATGCTAAATGCGGCAACGACCTATAAGGCGTTCGGCAAAGCGGAAAAGTCGCTTTCTATCTTTACCCACGTAAGCCGCGTTTTCGCAGACTCGCTCTCGCCCGATGACTATCGTTTTGCGGGACTTTATAATAATATGGCACTTACTTATACCGATTTAGAGGATTATGAAAACGCTGAAAAATGTTTTCTTCGGGCGCTTTCTACCCTGCAAAAATGCGAAAAAAGTGAAAACGAGCAAGCGGTTACTTATTGCAATTTATGTGAGCTTTATGATAAAATCAATCCAGAGGATGAGAGGATAGCGCTTTGTGCCGAAAAAGCATATAATCTGCTTTGCACAAAGACGCTTGCGCGCGACGGATATCACGCGTTTACAATTTCAAAATGCGCCCCCACGCTTGATAAACTTGGGTTTTTCGTGTGGGCGGCAGAACTAAGCAAGAGGGCAAAAGAAATTTATGAACGGGATTGAAAAAGCCAAAAATCTTTACGAAAAATACGGCAAAAAGATGATAAGGGAACAGTTTCCCCTGTACGAAGACCGCATAGCAGTAGGGCTTGTCGGTCACGGTTCGGAGTGTTTTGGTTTTGATGATGAACTGTCAAAAGACCACGATTTTGACGGTGGTTTTTGCCTTTTTTTAACCGATGAGGACGATGTGAAAATCGGTTTACCGCTTTTTCGCGCCTATAATGAGTTAATTGAACAATATGGCGAAAAAACGCGAAAATCCGCGCTTGGCGGCAACACCCGCGGCGTGCAGACAATAAATTCGTTATATGCGCGTTATACGGGCGGAAACCCGCTTAACACACAAAGGGAATGGACGTGCATTCCACACTATGCCATAGCCGAGGCAACTAATGGTGAGGTTTTTTATGATAAACTCGGCGAATTTAGTGCTATGCGCCAAAAGCTCTTAACAGGTGAGCCTGAGGATACAAGGCTAATCCGTCTTGCAACCCGTATTCTAACGATGGCACAAACTGGACAATATAATTTCTCCCGTTGTATTCAGCGAAAAGAAGAAGCGGCGGCAAAACATGCGCTTTTCCTGTTTGCCGACGTGGTTGGTGAAACGGTCTTTATCTTAAACCGCGCATACGCGCCTTATTATAAGTGGCGTTACCGCGCTATGAAAAATCTTCCCAAACTCTCGCATATAGCAGACGACCTTGCCACACTTTTTAGTAGCCAAAACCAACAGTATCTGGTAGAAAAAATTTGCACGGATATAAGGGAAGAATTGGTAAAACAAAATTTGAGCACGTCTAAAGAGGAGTTTTTGGAGCCTCACGCGTTCCAAATTTTCAGCAAAATACAGGACCGCGAATTAAAAGCAATGCATATTTTAGAGGGGTGACGGTATGGTGCATATCGGTAACGACTGGGACGAAATATTAAAGGATGAATGGCAAAAACCTTACTATCAGAAACTGCGCGAATTTCTAAAAAAAGAATACTCTACGCAAACGGTCTATCCCGAGATGAACGATATCTTTAATGCGCTTCGCTATACGTCTTTTTCGGATTGCCGTGTTGTAATAATCGGACAAGACCCGTATCATGAGCCGAATCAGGCGCACGGACTTTGCTTTTCGGTAAAACGCGGTGTAGATATTCCGCCCTCGCTTAAAAATATTTATAAGGAAATCGAATCGGATTTAGGGATAAAACCCGCAAACCACGGATTTTTAGAAGACTGGGCAAAACAGGGCGTCTTAATGCTCAACAACGTGCTGACGGTAAGAAGAGCACAGGCTAACAGCCATAAAGGCGTGGGATGGGAACAGTTTACCGATAGGGTAATAGCCGAACTAAACAAAAAACAAACGCCCGTCATATTTTTGCTTTGGGGCGCCAATGCTCGAAAAAAGTGTGACGTAATTACAAACCCCATACATAAAAAGTTGATAGCACCGCATCCAAGTCCGCTTTCGGCGTATAACGGATTTTTCGGTTGCCGCCATTTCAGCAAGTGCAACCAACTCTTAAAAGATGCAGGACTAACCCCGATTGATTGGGAGATAAAATAAAAAAGACCGATTAAATCGGTCTTTTTTATTTTCTTAAAATGCTCGGTACGTATTTGTTCATAAAATGCAGTGCGGGAATGCCGACGGCGGTGAGGATTGCGGCTTGTACGGCGCGGATAGGCAAAAGCGAAAGATATGGTGCACCGTAAAGCAGAGAAATCCAAAATGAATTGAGTAACATTCCCAAAATAAAGTTATTTATAATTTGTGCGAGAGCAATTTTTTTAATATTTGCGTTTTTAAGAAAAATGCCGTAAACTGCACCGCAAAGTGCCGCGGTCAAGGTAAAACCGGGAAAATACGGGCCAATTGGCAGTATCAGTGCGCCCACAAGGTCGGAAAGTCCGCCGACAAGTGTTCCGCCCAAAATACCGTATTCACGCGCGGCAAAGGCAACAACCAAAAACGAAAGTCCGAGTTTAACGTTTTGGAGAGATATTGATAAAAGACGGGAAAGCACAATCTCGACCGCAATAAGCAGTGCGAGAACGGCGACCGTTTTGATGTTGATTTTTTTCATTTTTTTACACTTCCAAAAGTAATATGTGTTAAGAATAGCACAATAATACATATTTTTCAAGTGGTTGTGTGCACTTGACAAAGAAATATATAAATATTATAATACTTTATAATATTGTATAAGGGGGCAAAGCCCGTGCTGAAAATTGGTTTTATCGGATGCGGAAATATGGGCGGCGCACTTGCGTGTGCGGCGGCAAAAAGCGGGAATGAAATTTTTCTTGCAGATTTTTGCAAAGAAAAAGCAGAAACACTCGCAAAAGAACTTTCTGCAAAGACCGCTTGTAATGACGAAATAGCAAAGAATTGTGATTTTATTTTCCTTGGCGTCAAGCCACAGGTTTTATCAGAACTTTTAGGGGAAATCGCACCCACGCTTAAAGCGCGTAAAGACCGTTTCGTACTTGTAAGTATGGCGGCAGGTGTTGCTTGTGAAAAAATCGCATCAACTTTAGGTGCTAACTATCCCATAATACGCATAATGCCAAACACTCCCGTAGCCGTTGGCGGCGGTATGATTTTATATACACTCTACGGTGCAACCAAAGAGGACGAAGAAAAATTTCTTTCCTTTATGGCGGCGGCAGGCAGATTTGACAGTTTACCTGAAAAACTGATTGACGCCGGCAGTGCACTTTCGGGTTGCGGACCTGCATTTGTTTGCCAGTTTATAGAGGCGCTGTCAGATGGCGCGGTATCGGCGGGACTTCCGCGTGATAAGGCTTTGCTTTACGCGGCGG
>JAFPBM010000136.1 GCA_017424125.1 Clostridia bacterium
GCTTGCAGAGCATTTTAACAAGGTCTGCGGCGTTGCGGTGGTCAAGTTTTACCGCCATACCGCCCGACTTTTCCACTGCGGTTAAAAGTTTTTTAAAGCGGCTTGACTTTTTCTCGTCAATCTCAACGTTATCAAACCAAAGCACAAAAACGGTGGTATCGGGCAGGTCTTCTATCAGCGTCATAAGACGTGAAAAGTTGTTTTCGCCCGTTTTTTCAAAATCAAAATCGCAAAGGGTGACGCACTTTTTATCACTCATCATCGGAAACTGCATTGTAGCGTCGTAAACCGCCTGTAAATCGGCATCGGACGCAAAGCGCTGAAGATTAAAACAATCATCGTCGCCTACGGTTTTCTTTATAATGGCAGAGGTATATAATCTTTTCAGTCCGTCATCGTTACCAAAAAGCAGATAAACAGGTAAAAAGTTTCCGCTATCTATATTCTTTTTTAGGTCGCGTTCAAAAACTACCGCCATTTTTCGTCACTCCTTTTTCTGTTTTTTTAATAAAATATGCAAATCCCGCCGCAATACAAAATGTAATTGTAGCAAGTATTTTCGGCGAAGAAGCCGAATATTCCGCAAACGGCAAGCAACCAAGCGAGTTTATAAAGTAAATTTGTAATTTTACGGCAACACGCGCCAAAAGTAAAATCAACTCGCAAAGCGGCGATATAAAGCAAACTGCCACGCCAAAAACAGCAAATATTAGCACTACTGTTACAAGGTGGTTTGTAAGAAGATTTGTTAAAATAGAAACGGTTGATAACACGCCGAAGTGCCACAGCGTAAACGGCAGAGTCATCAGTGTTGCCGCAAAAGACGTAGATACCACGCTTGACAGAATTGCCGCAATTTTATCGTACCATTTTTCACCCTTGTTTTTCATAATTACGGCATTTATTGCGGGTGCCACCACAAGAACGCCAAACGTCGCTGAAACAGAGAGTTGAAAAGATACGCTCGTCACAACAAGCGGGTTTACTAAACATAAAATCAAAACCGCGGCAAAAAGCGAATTAGTAGCATCGGGCTTTCTGCCTAAGATATAGCCGAAAAGCAGTATCAAATACGCAAGTGCCGAGCGCATAACCGAAACGGTGAAACCCGTAAGCGCTATTATAAAAAGCACCATTAAAATTCCGATAGCGCCCGTAAGAATTCTGTTTATTTTTACGCGGCGGGCTATATTCAAAAACGCGCCGACAATTATGCCGAGATGCAATCCCGACACAACAATCATATGGCTGACGCCCGAACGGCGAATGTTATCGGATAGCGTATCACTTATATAGCCCTTTTCGCCCAACGTAAGACCTATAAGCATTGCCGCCTCATCCCCGCCGCCGCTTTCAAAAAAGAGGTTTTTTATATCTTTTCGCATCGTGTCAAGGCGTGAATAGAGTGAATTTGTTTTTTCTAAACTTTTAAGTTTCATTAAATATGCGGTGGCATGTGCACCGCGTGACAAATCTGCATATTCACCCGCACTAATCACACGTATATCGGCGCCGATTTTATCGCCGAGTTTTGCGCGGACACCTTTTGTGCTTATGAGGTTTATCTTGATTTTGTCCGTTTTTATTATGTAAGACACGCTGTTTTCATTATAGTTTACGTCGGTTACAACACCTTTTATAGTTTCAACTTTATCAAGCAATTTTGCCATTTTAATATTTTCCGTTTCCTTTACACAACGAACCGAAATGAGCAAAATTATAATACTTACCAAAAGCAAGGGTATAATGTGTGAAAAGCGCTTAAACAGTAACAGCATTGCCGCTAAAACCACAAAAACAACAACCGAAAGCCAAACAAAATTTTCAACCGCGCGTATCATTAAAAGTGACAGGCATATAGCCGCCGCGCCACATAAAACCATTGGTCGTTTCATAATTATAGCATAAGTCCCCACACAAAATATGGTGGGGACACTCTTTTACTTAAAGAACAAAGGCAGTTTTTCGAGGAAGATTATATCTTTTCTGTCAGCCGCGTCGCCCTCTGCAAAATAGGCGCACGCCGCCGCCTCGATAGCGCCCGCCTCGTTCATAAGTTTGCGGACTGCGTCAAGCGATTCACCTGTGCTTATAACGTCGTCGACAATCAACACACGTTTACCCTTGATTGCAGCAACGTCGTCTTCACCCAGATATAAGTTTTGCTCACGCTGGGTTGTGATTGAACGCACAGTAACCGAAATAGGATTGCCCATATAAACCTTTGTGCCCTTGCGGATTACAACGTAAGGTTTTTCACTCTGACGTGCCATTTCGTATGCAATCGGAATACTTTTGGCTTCGGGAGTTACGATTACGTCAAATTCGGGTACACGCTTAAGAAGTTCCGCGCAACCTTTAACCGTCAGTTCAACGTCGCCGAAGATTATAAACGCGGCGATATCCAAACTGTCGCTAACCGCAAATTTCTTAAACTCACGTTCACAACCCGCGATTGTTAATTTATAAGTATCTCTCATAAAATCACCTCATATTTTAGCCCGGAGGCCAAGCAAGATTGCGGCGCGCAAGCAGATGGAAATGTATATGTCCAACCGTTTGTCCGCCGTCTTCGCCGCAGTTATTGACAACGCGGAAACCGTTTTCTAAATTTTCACGTTTTGCAATTTCCGCAACAGCCTCGTACACCTTGGCAATAAGGTGGCTGTTTTGCGAATTGATTTCTGCGGCACTTTTAATATGCTCTTTCGGTACGATTACCGCGTGGAAAGGCGCCTGCGGTGCGATGTCCGCAAAGGCATACACGTAATCGTCCTCATATATCTTGGTGCTTGGGATTTCGCCCTTTATAATCGAACAAAACAAACAATCCATTTTATCACCTACATCATACTGCCAAGAATGTTTTCTGCCGCGTCTAAAGCGGTTTGTGCAAGGGATGCGTCCTTACCGCCAGCCATAGCAAAGTCGGGTCTGCCGCCGCCGTTACCGCCTGTCATTTTAGCAACCTCGCGCACAAGGTTACCCGCGTGTGCGCCACTCTTCACAGCATCGGCACCACAAGCCACACAGAAGGTAAGTTTACCGCCGTTTTCTGCCGCAAGCAGCGTTACAAAATCAGGCTTTTCCGATTTAATCTGTTCGCACATATTCTTAACGTCATCGGTTGAAGCGCCCTTCATAAGTGCGGTTATAAGTTTGCAGTTGCCAACAGTTTTTGCGTTATCATAAAGGTCTTTAACCTTACCTGCGGCAAGAAGAGATTCTAACTTTTCAACAGTTTTCTGTGTGTTTTTAAGTTCTGCCGACAGTTGTGAGGCTCTTTCTGCGATTGCCCATTGATTTGATGCTTTAAGCGCTGCCGCCGTATCGTTTGCAAGGCTTACATACTTTTCAATAAGTGCAAGTACGCCATAGCCTGTATATGCTTCTATTCTGCGAACGCCCGATGCAACCGAACTCTCGCTTGCAATCTTGAAAAGACCGATTTTGGCGGTATTGTCAACGTGTGTACCGCCGCAAAGTTCAGTAGAACGGTCACCCGCTTTTACAACGCGTACAACGTCGCCGTATTTTTCACCAAAGAGTGCCATAGCGCCCATCTTTTTGGCTTCGTCTATAGGCATTTCGCGGTTATCAACCGCAATACCCTCTAAAATTGCGGCGTTAACGTAATTTTCAACCGCCGCTTTTTCTTCATCGGTCAATGCCGAGAAATGTGTGAAGTCGAAACGAACGGCATTCTCGTTTACGTACTGACCAGCCTGTTCAACGTGTGTGCCAAGCACCGCGCGAAGACCTGCTTGTAAAAGGTGTGCGGCAGTGTGATTGCGACGAATAGCCTCTCTGCGTGCAACGTCGATTTCAACCTTAACAGTATCGCCAACGGCAATTGCGCCGTCCTGCATTTCGCCTATATGAGTATATACGCCACCGCCTGTTTTTTCGGTGTTCTTAACGGTAAATACAGCGTTTGCCGAAACGATTTTACCCGTATCGCCAACCTGTCCGCCGCCCTCGCCGTAAAATACGGTTTTATCGAGAACTATTGCACCCGTCTGTCCTGCGCCTATTATATCGCACTTTTCACCGTCGGCTACAATGGCTACGACCTTGGCTTCTATAGTGTTTTGGGTGTAACCCAAAAACTCGGTAGCAGTAACGTCGTCAAAGGAGATTCCGTCACTCTTCCACGATTCGCCGTCGGACGCTTTACGAGCGTTGCGGCTACGGTTGCGCTGTTCTTCCATATAGGATTTAAATCCCTCTTCGTCAACCGTCATATTATGCTCTTCCAAAATATCTTTTGTAAGGTCAAGCGGGAAACCGTAGGTATCGTAAAGGCGGAATGCGTCCTCTGCCGATAATACGCCGCCCTTGTTTACAAGGTTGGAAAGGAGTGATAAGCCTTGGTCGATTGTCTTGCTGAACGCCTCTTCCTCGAAAGAAATAACTTTCTTTATAAGGTCGGCTTTTTCTAAAAGTTCGGGGTAAGCCGATTTGTTTTCGCCTATAACCGTATCGCAAAGTTCGCAAAGGAATGCGCGCTTAATGCCCAGCAATTTTCCGTGACGTGCGGCGCGGCGCAAAATTCTGCGCAAAACGTAACCGCGCCCCTCGTTAGAGGGAATTATTCCGTCGCAAATCATGAAGGTTGACGCGCGTATATGGTCGGTTATGGCACGTACCGACATATCGGTATCTGCACCCTTACCGTAATCACAACCTGCAATTTTGCAAACGTGGTCTAAAATATTACGAACGGTATCAACCTCGAACATATTGTCAACACCCTGCATTACACAGGCAAGACGTTCAAGTCCCATACCTGTATCGATGTTTTTATGCTCAAGTTCTTCATAGGTACCGTCACCCATATTGTTAAACTGGGTGAAAACGTTGTTCCAGATTTCCATATATCTGTCACAGTCGCAACCCGGTTTGCAATCGGGCGAGCCGCAGCCGTATTTTTCGCCGCGGTCAAAATATATCTCAGAACAGGGGCCGCAAGGACCTGTTCCATGCTCCCAGAAGTTATCGGCTTTGCCGAGTTTTACAATGCGCTCTGCCGGTACGCCTATGACGTTACGCCAGATGTTATAAGCCTCGTCGTCACTTTCATAAACCGACGGCCACAAAAGTTCCTCGGGAATTTCAAGCGTTTTGGTTAAAAATTCCCAAGCCCACGGAATTGCCTCACTCTTGAAATAATCGCCGAACGAGAAGTTGCCGAGCATTTCAAAATATGTACCGTGACGCGCGGTTTTACCAACGCGTTCAAGGTCGGGCGTTCTTATGCATTTTTGGCAGGTGGTAACGCGGTTGCGAGGTGGCGTTACCTCACCCGTGAAATATTTTTTCATAGGTGCCATACCCGAGTTTATAAGCAAAAGCGATTTATCGTTATTGGGTACAAGTGAAAAACTTTTAAGACGAAGATGTCCCTTCGACTCAAAAAACGACAAATACTTTTCTCTCAAATCATTTAGTGATGTCCACTGCATTTTTATCTTCCTCACTTATAAGAAATCATATTCCCTGTTATTATATATCTATTATAGAATTTTGTCAACTTAATTTAAGCGTATAAACAGCATCTGCGAGTGCGGAAAACACAGGTGGACAAGGCGTTCCTCCACCGCTTGTGTTTTCGCTTATGATTACGGCGACATAGCGCGGATTTTCTGCAGGGAAAAAACCACAAAACCAAGAGTGATTGACAGCCTTGTTTTCAACTTTCCAGCCAGTTTGCGCCGTTGCGGTTTTACCCGCTGCGGTGCAAACTGTTGGTGCCGCCGCCTTACCCGTACCCTTTCTTATTACCTCTGCAAGTGCTTTTTTTAAGATTTCTGCCGTTTTTTCACTCATAACCTTTGTGGTAGGTGAAGGTGTTATTTCCTCTACCGCACCGTTCTTTACGATGCCTTCAATAAGCGATGGCATAACGTATTCACCGCCGTTCGCAATGGCTTCGTAAAGGGTTAAAAGCGAGACGGGGGTTAGCATAACGTCACCTTGACCAATTACGGTATTTGCCAACGTTTGCTCACTCAACTGTATTTGTTTTTCGGTTGGCATATAGCCTTTTTCGGTATAAAAACCGTTATAAAAAGTATGACGTTGACCGAAAAAAAGCGAATTTGCCATACTGCAAACGGCACCACTCCCCGCCTTTTGACCGAGGTTGTAGAAATACGTATTACAAGAAAACGCAATAGCATCGGCAATACCCAAAGTGCCGTGGCCCGCAAGATTATGGCAGGCAAAGTTTTTACCGCCTATTACCTTTCCTCCCGTACAATTATAAAGAAGGTTTGAAAGGCCGCCTTTTTCAAGCGCCGCTGCGGCAACGCAGGGTTTGAAGACCGAACCAACGTTATAGGCGCAGAAAGCACGGTTCAAAAGCGGTGAACTTTCGTCCTCTAAATAATCTGTTATGGTAGTGGGATTAAAATCGGGGCGGCTTACAAGTGCGCGTATTTTGCCCGTGCCTACTTCCGCCACCAAAAGTGCGCCTGACTTAAAATCTTTCATAACTTCTTCGGCAATTCTTTGAATATCCGCGTCTATGGTAGTTTTAACGCCCGACGCGGTTATTCTCTCGTTTGTTACCGTTTCGGTAGAAAACCGCGAAAGCAAATCCCCTTTCGCATCACATGCATATAAAAAATCTATAGTACTTTCACTATAAAGCAAATCATCAAAGGTTTTTTGAAGCCCTGATACCCCGTGCCCGTCACCGTCAAGATATCCTAACAGGTGCGGTGCTAACGTATCGCCGTCCTGACAGACGGGTACGCTAATGCTCAAAACGCCCTCGCCTTTGATTTCTTTTTCCGTTTCAAAAAGCACGGGTTTTCCGTCCGATAGTTTTTTTGAAAGTTCTCTCATTTCTTCCAGTGACAAATACTTGCTCATAGTGTTTTTCCCCTCGTCCGTGGGGGTTATGGCGGTATAGATTTTTTGTTTTTGGTTGGTAAGCGATTTCATATTCGTATCAAAAATTGTTCCGCGAAGTCTTGTAACCGTAAGTCTATAAGAACTTTGTTTTTTTGCCGCTGCGCTATAGTTTTCCTCGTTTATAACCGCCATAATCCGCAAAGTTGCCACAAAAAACATAAAAAGCAGAAAAAATAAGCAAAATGCCCCGCGCGCTTCGGTAACGCTTAATTTTCTTTTCATTCAATCACCGATTATAGTTTTGACAAAAGGGCATAAAAAAACACCGCAAACGCGGTGTTTTTTTGCATTTATTCTGCGGCCATTCTGAAAAGCGTACCTTTTTTTATCGGTCGGTCGCAGGGAATTTTGACCGTCATCATTGGGTGGGGCGCAACGTCAATCGGTGTGCCTTTTTCGTCAAACATCTCATCGGCTTTTAACACAAACGGCACTTCCCTTGGGGAAAGGCAGTCAAACGTTTGTCCGCGCAAGAATTTGTTTTTAAGGGTTAAAGACACCATTCCGTCTTCAAAGCCACTCACAACGCCCGCAACGGTATAATCACGTATATATCCCGCCGAACCGTAGGTCTGAGCGTTTTCGGGGCGTCCGAAATAGAAACCTTGTGAATAGGTGCGGTGGCTGATTTTGTTAAGTTCTTCCATAACCCAAACGGGCAACTTCCACTCACCGTCACAGGCAAGGCTATCAACTGCGCCGCGGTATGCGTTTGCCGTTACGGCAACGTAATAGTGTGATTTTGCTCTGCCCTCAATTTTAAGACTGCTGATGCCCGCAGCCACCATTTTATCAAGGTGTTCTGCCATACACAAATCATTGGAATTAAGAATATAGGTGCCCTTTTCGTCCTCTGTAATGTCAAAATACTGACCGGGGCGTTTTTCTTCCATAAGAGAATAACTCCAACGGCACGGTTGTGCACAGTCACCTCTATTTGCATCTCTGCCCGTCATATAACTTGAAAGCAGACATCTTGCTGAAAAAGATACGCACATTGCACCGTGCACAAACGCCTCAAGTTCGAGTGTCTTTGGGGTTTTGGCACGAATTTCGGCTATCTCCTCAAGCGGTAATTCCCTTGCAAGAACAATTCTGTCGGCGCCTAAATCGGCAAAGAAATTAGCGGTTTCATAATTAACAATTCCCGACTGCACCGATATATGAAGTTGCTGTTTTGGGGCGTATTTTTTAACGAGGTTAATAGTGCCGAGGTCGGACGCTATTATAGCATCAACATTAGCGTCTGCGAGCATTTCAAGATGTGCGGGCAAACGCGCAATCTCATCATTATGCGGTATTGTGTTACAGGTTACGTGCACCGCAACACCGTGGGAATGTGCATATTCCACGCCTTTTTTCAAATCTTCTTGCGAAAAGTTTTTTGCGGCGGTGCGCATTCCAAACTCTTCCCCCGCAAGATATACGGCATCGGCACCGAAATCAACTGCCGCTTTAAGTCTTTCAATATCGCCCGCTGGACACAAAAGTTCGGGCAATTTAATCGTAGTACTCATAAATCCAATTCTTTTCTCTTTTCAGTTTGTTTATGATGTTGTTATGCTCTTTGAGCGAATATGTGTAATAGAAATTCATCTTTGCGTCGGTTACAAAATAGGTCGCCTTACATTCGGTATTTGGAGCACAAGCCGCCTCAATCGCCTTTTTGCTTGGCGAACAGTAAGGTCCTGGCGGGATACCTGCGTTTTTGTTGGTATCGTATCTGCCCTTGCCGTATTTATATTTTGCCGTGGGTGATGAGCCGAGTAGCGGGTTTTCCCATTCGTTTAGGCGGTTATAAAATACCTGTGCTACGCTTTTCATCTGTTCGGGGTTACCACTTGCTTCGAGTTCAACAATAGACGCCATCGTCAAAACTTCGTGTATGGAATATCCCATATCAGACGCTTTTTTGCGTAATTCATCTGTTAAAACGCTATCCATTTTGGAAAGCATTTTATCAATAGCAAGTTCTGCACATTCAAGAGAATTATCGTAACAATAAAAATCGTAAGTATCGGGGAAAAGATAACCTTCAAAACGGTAATAAACCTGTTCTGTCGGCAGTTCTTTTACAAAGTCATAATTATAGCGGTCGCTGTCCATCGCATTTATGAAATCAGACTTGGTGCAAACGCCTTTCTCAACAAGCAATTTTATTATATCATCTACCGAGGCGCGTTCGGGTATGGTGATGCGTACGCTTTCCGCAACGGCACCTTCTGTGCGCAAAAGTTCTGTCAGTTCGCTATAACCGAGTTCGTTTTTGAAACTGTAAACGCCGTACTGATATTCTCCGTCGTAACCCATAAGTTTTGAGTACACGCGGAACATAAGCGTACTGTTTATGGCGTTAACCTCTTTAAGTTCCTCTGCTATTGCGCGGGTTGACGAGCCTTTTTCAATCTCAACGACTACCTCCTGACCGCGACCTATGCCGATGCCTAAATATTCAGCACCGAACAAAATAATAACGAAGGCAAGGAAAAGCGACGTAAAGACAATAATGCCAATACGCAAAAGGGCGCTTCCAACGCCTGTTTTCTTGCGTTTTTTACCACGCTTTACAGCGGGTTTAGGTTCGTCCTCGAGCACCGTTTCGTCGAGTTTAAAACCCTCGCCGATTACAAAATCGTCACCCTTTGGAACGGGGGGAACGTTTACTTCTTTTGTGTTAAAATCTTCCATTTTTTCACCCTCTTAATCGGGATTATTTTTTACAGGTGCGAATGCACTTGTCGGTTACGATTATATCCACAGGTTTATCAAAACGTCCGTGGTACATATGACGGCGCAGTTCTTCAATATAGCAAAGTCCTGCCGAAACGCCTGTAAAGCGCGACATATAGCGGTCATAATAACCTTTGCCGTAGCCAAGGCGGTAGCCCTGTAAATCGAACTGTATTGCGGGTACAATCATTAAACAACCATCAAAGTTTTCTACCATTTCAAGTGTTTCTGCGGGTTCCAACACGCCGAAAGTTCCCGGTTTCAAATCTTCAAAACTTTCAATATAATGAAATTCCATATTGCGCGTATCGGGTATACAGCGCGGAACGGCAACGCGTTTGCCGTCCGCCCACGCGTTTTCTATTATTTTTTTGGTGTCAATCTCAATGGCGGTTGACACGTAAATCAAAATCGTTTTAGCAGGTGAATATTGGCGAAGTCTACGCACGTTATCGGCAATTTTTCCGTCCAAATATTTCTTTTGCTCGGGCGCGATTTCGCTTCTTCTGGCACGGCCTTTTTCGCGGATTTCCTGCTTATACTTGCGTATATCTAACGGACGCATCGCATCGACTCCTCAAGCCCTTCAGACAAAGAAAAATCGCCAAAAGGTTTTTTGCCTGTGTGCCACGCAATTAAGTCACAAAGTGCCAACGAAAACTCAAAAACGGCACCCGCGCCTTCACCCGTTATAAAATTATCGCTTATGCAGACAGCGGCGCTTTCATACGTTGCACCCAAAAGATATTCTTCAAAACCGGGGTAGCAGGTTGCAACCCTGTCCTTCAAAAGTCCGCGTTTGCCAAGAATGGACGGTGCCGCGCAAATTGCCGCCAAGACCTTTTTGTTTTTTGCCGCAAAGTCTATAAACTTTCCGACGGTTTCATCCTTTTCAAGATTAGGTGTACCGGGGATTCCACCGGGTAATACGACAGCCTCAAGTTCATCCGTTGGTTCTATTTTATCAACGGTAACGTCACTTTTTACGGTTATTCCGTGACTGCCTTTTATATATTCGTTGCCGACACCCGCCGTCAAAACGGTGTAACCCGCACGGCGAAGTACGTCAACCGTTACAAGTGCTTCCGACTCTTCAAAGCCTTCGGCTAAAAAAACGTATACCATATTTACTCCTTTATTACTTCCATAACGGCAGAAAGCAC
>JAFPBM010000137.1 GCA_017424125.1 Clostridia bacterium
AAAATGACTCTCCCTTGCGACGTTTTCGTTATCGACCGCAAGGCAGACAGAACGGTTATGATTTTTACAATACACGAGGGCAGAAACAGACAAATCCGCCGTATGTGTGAGGCTGTCGGTCTTTCGGTTATACGCTTAAAACGCACCGAAATAGCGGGTGTAAAACTCGGTATGTTACCGCAGGGTAAGTGGCGCCCGCTTAACGAAAGGGAAATGCGTCACCTAACGGGAATTTCGTCAAGCAAGGGTGAAAAGAATGATTAAGGTACAAATTGTAGAGGATAAAACTTTAGCAAAAGAACTTTGCGAAAAAGTGGGTTTCTTCGTAACCGATAATCGCTTTGTAATGGCGGCAGAAGATAGGGGAGAAATCCTCGCGTATTCGGTGTTTACTATAGATAAAAATATAATGACACTCGAATATCTATTTCCTGAAGAAGACGCACTTATGGCAGATGCGATTATAAGAAGCACTTTGCATATAGCCGCAACGAGAGGACTTACGGACGTATTTTACGGCGAAAAATGTAGTGAAAAACTACTATCGGTTTTGAAATTTATAAAAGACAAGAACGAAAAAACACTCGATGTTTCAAGACTTTTCGAGGATTCGTGCAGCGGTTGCAAATAAAACACTTGCAATTTTTATGGATTTGTGATATTATTGTTTGGCTAATGAAAATAAACGGAGGTTTTATATATGGGAGTTTTAGAAGTTATCGTAGGCGCTTTGGTGCTTGTTTTGTCCTTGGTAATTATCTTTGTCGTAATTTTACAGCAGGGCCGTCGCGCAGGCATTAACGGTGCCATCTCGGGCGGTGCAGATACTTTCCTTTCTAAAAACAAGGCAAGAACGTTTGATGCTTTCCTCGGCAAATGGACAAAATACATTGCAATTATTTTCTTCGTTCTCGTTATTGTTGCAAACGCAATTGCCCTTCGTAAATAATTAAGGATTATACCCACCGCTTGCGGTGGGTATTTTTTTATCCCTTTTTTCATATTTTGTAAAAAAGGGACAGGTGATTTTAATGCAAATATTTGAAAACGTTTTATCGGTTGCGCTGATAGTGTATCTGCTTTTTTATATAATATTGGCTTTTTGTTGCAAAAAACCAATTAAAACGGTGTTTTTAATCGCTCTTTCGGGAATTGCTGCAATGATTTTAATAAATTTAACTGGCGCTTATACGGGTGTGAAAATTCCCGTAAATGCCTATACCGTCGGGCTTTCGGCGGGTGGTGGGATAATCGGAGTGGCAGGTTTTTTAATATTAAATCTGATATTAGGTGTATAAAGTACTTTTATCGGGACTTAAAATGTAGTATAATGTCTACATAAAAGAGTAAAGGATGGTATTTGCGGTGATAAAATTCATATTCGGCCGCGCCAAAAGCGGCAAAACCACCGAGGTACTAAAAAGAATAAAACAAGAGGTGGAAAACGGCAATAGCGAGTGCGTACTACTCGTGCCCGAGCAAACCTCGTTCGAATACGAAAAGGCACTACTGCACATTTTGGGTGACGGTAAGTTTACAAGTGTGCCTGTGCTTAGTTTCACCCGCCTTGTTGACGAGGTTTCGCGCCTTGCGGGTGGTAAAAGCGGCAAACGTATAGACGATGCAAAACGCACCGTTTTGATGAGCCGCGCGCTTTTTAACTGCAAAGATAAACTTAAAGTGTTTTCAAAATACGTGTCAAATATATCCTTTGTCCGCAATATAATAAACACAGTATCGGAACTTAAACGCTGCGGAATCGAAAGCGAAGATATAAAGACTTGTATCGAAAAATTGGGCGACGGTGCACTCGCGGCAAAACTTTACGATATTGATATAATCTCAAACACCTATAGCGGACTTATCAAATCTGCCTATATAGACCCTGAAGATGATATGAGTCATTTAGCGATACAATTGTCGGACTATGCCTATTTTGCGGGCAAGACGGTCTATGTAGATGCATTTAAAAACTTCACGGGTGCCCAGATGCGAGTGTTGTCTGAGGTTATAAGACAGGCAGATGAAACCGTTTTCAGTTTTTGCTATGATGAAACGCTGTCTTGCGATACAAAACTGTTTTCTGCCGTAAACGAAACGGTTAAGGAAATCAAAAAAACGGCACAAAAATACGGCACACCAATAAAGGTGGACACCGTTTTAGACGTCAACTATTTTGAAACCGAAGAACTTAAGGTTTTAGAGCGCAGT
>JAFPBM010000138.1 GCA_017424125.1 Clostridia bacterium
ACAGAAATATCCCATAAGCGGCATCAAAAACTGAAACAGCGCAAACGTTGCCGCTACGAGTGACATCTTGCATTTTTTCATAAACGGTTCGTGAAGGCCGTTGGCAAGTGACACCGAAAACGCGTCCATTGCAAGTCCCACGCCGAGCAATATGCTATTGAAGAAAAACATAAAATTCATTGGTAACTTCCTTTTTACAGAGTTGCGAAAAGTTTTCGCTATATTATTTCGCTCGTATGGAACATTGTGGTTTTAACGTTCCAAGCATCGTCTTCATAAATTTCAAAAAGTCTGCCCCCGCGGGTTTTATCGTTGCCATACGTTGTGAAAGGGTTATAACCGACACTACCGGTGAAGCAGATTTTTATACCGCAAAGTTCACCGCAAAAATCATTTTCGTGAGCGTGACCGCAAGCGATTGTTTTAACGTCACCGCGCTCTAATATTGTAGCAAATAATCCGCTGTTAAGCGCCGACGTACCGATGGGGTCGCTATAATCACCGCTTTTTATGCAATGTTCGGGATTAGATGCTACCGCAACTGCCTCGGGTAGCGGAAGGTGCATACACATAAGACCGGGGATTTTTTGTCCGCACAGTTTTTCCATATCGCACGATGTGTTCCAATACCACATAAGTTGGTCAAAATAAATAATATCCCACGCAACAGCGTCAAATGCATTTTGCGGTAAGCAAAGCGATTTATATATGTCCGTATTGCCAAAAGGCAATAAACTTTCGAGAGCATCTGCTCTGTTTTTGGTATCCAGTCCCCAGACGTTAAAAACTACTTGGTTGCCCGTTCTATCGTATATGGGTAATACGAAATTTGATTTGCCGTGCACCGATTCGTCGGTATGCTTCGACACACACATAGAATAGGATTCATAAAGCGCCTGTTGCTCGGCAATATCGCATTTTACGTCATAATCGTGATTGCCGTAGATATGCGCCCACGGAATTTTCCGTTCCTCCATAGGTGCAGCAAAAATGTCTAAAAACCGTTTTAACTGCTCAAGCGATGTAACCTGACGCCCGTCACAGTTATCCCCGCCGAGAATTACTAAATCGGGATTTGTTTCATTGAGCAGCGCAGATACTGCACGTAAAGAACGCTCGTCATACTGCAGACAGTCCTGTATATCCGACATCATTAAAACGCGAAACTTGCCGTCCGCATTACACTTTAATTTGTGTTTTGTTTCGTATTTTTTCATAACAATACCTCAAAATTATACCGATTTCAAAAGGCAAACGGTGTTGGGGTAGACTTTAATTTTTTCGCCGCTCTTTATGAATCCTATGCTTTCGGCATCCCTTTCCTTGTCTAACGAAAATATTTCGTAAGCATCGGTGGCGCCGTTGAAATCAAAGAGAATTTCACACCGTTCATCGCAATCATCGTCATCATTATAATAACTGAACATCAACGCTGTGCCGTCGGTGCCTTTTGCGGCGGTGGCATATACGTTTTTATTATCGCTTACACACTCACACGCAGTGCCCAATGTGTATAGCGTATTAAACATTTTGAAAGGATAATAACCTTTCAGTAATTCGTTTGTATAATAATCGAAAAGCCCGTTATATGAGCAAGGTCTTGCATCGTAATACATTAGCATATCAATTGAGGTGTTGTTTTGGCAGCCGCACATACACGCCGCCGTAAACGCCGCACCTTTTATGGAAATAATCTGCTTTACGCTGTAAACAAAATTGTCCCAGCCTTTAATGTAATTCCACTCGTTTAATATGCTTTCGGTGTCTGTGTAGCCGTATTTATCAAGTATATTTCGCACAAAGACACTTCGGTCATACATTATTTCTACAACACTTCTGTAACAGTGCCACGAAAAGAAATCAAGCGGAACGCGCTTTGCGCGCGTTAAGTGTTGTAAAAAACCTTCTATCCATTTTTCGCGGTAGGCAGACGCGGGTCCGCCGATTTTAAGATTTGGGAAACGGGATTTCAGATGGGTTGCTACAACCTCATAAAATTCATAAAACTGTTGCGCGGTGCCGCCCCAAGTGCGCTTGTTTTCCGCATCTTCGGGGTCTAAATCCGGTTCGTTCCAGATTTCCCAATATTCCATATCATAATAATGTCCGTCACACCAGCCATCTGTGTAATGCATTATTATGTGTTCGCATATTTCCGCCCACTTCTGATTATCTTTCGGGGGCAAAGTATTGTATTTTTTAATCTGGTGTTCGATTTTGCTTCCAAGGCGGTAAAACACCTTGCTGCCGCCTTCATAAATCGTCTTTATATAACTGTCGGTAACGGCAAAATCGTAGGAATCGGGATTATTAACGTCGGCAGAAAAATCAGGAAACACCGCGTTCACGTCTATGGTATGTTCTCCGCCGTATGCGGCGCAGAACGAAGAATCGTGCGTTCTGACAAAAGGGATTCCTGCGCTTTTCCAAGCGTAAATTCCCCCCGTTTTCTGTCCGCCGAAACCCACGTTTGCACGTGGGCCGTTATTAACCGCGTGCATGGGTTTAATTTTACCGACTGCTTTTTCAAAATCAACCTTAACAGTTGTCATATTTTCACCTCTCGAAAACTTTTCGATGAATTCATACGCCAATTTCGTATCGGTTTATATTACCCAACGCACCTTGTGAAGAAACGTACTGTGTAACGCCTTTTGCTATTTCCGTATTGTTTGCAAAATGCAAATGCCCCGCCAAAACCGCAACTATTTGCTCTTTGTTTTGTTTTATTATATCAATAAATTCAAAAACCTCGGGCGTGGCATCTTTGTGGTTTAACCGAAAATACTCTCCACATTCTTCAAGCAACGTCCTATTCCCATCGGTCATAATCGGCACGTGCATTGCAATCAAAAGAGGCTTTCCCCGGTTTAACGCCTGTTTCAAAAGCAAGTTTTGTTCTGCTGTAATTGTGCGCTTCGAATTATCAAATCCCAAAACAATCAAATCCTCCAAATCGAGCATCTGTACGGGATTTTTGATTTTAGAATAGCATAAATCTTCGGGAATTTCGCACTTGTTTTCGTGGTTACCCAAAACATACATAAACGGTTTTGGGAAATCTGAAAGTTTACACTGGACCGTGCGTAAATTCGCACCATTTATATAATCGCATAGGTCGCCCGTTATTATGAGCGCGTCACCGTCCTCGGCGGCAGAGAGAATATTTTCAAGGTGTGTGTGCGTAGAGGTTTCGTTTTCTTTTATATACGGTTCATTATATTTTTCCGCAAATTCACACCGCATATTTTCCCAATAAAGCGTTTCTTTTACGGCTTTCGCCTTTTCGTTTTCGGACGACAGCGCATCATACTCC
>JAFPBM010000139.1 GCA_017424125.1 Clostridia bacterium
AAATCATTCCTATTTGCTTGTGCATACCGCCTTTTTCATCGGTTTTATAAATAGGCAGATGTTCGCAATATGAAAATCCGTTGGCAGATACAACCGCCGTCACACCGCTACCAAGCCATTTTGAAAATTGTTCGCGGGTTATTTCATATTCGAACTCATAATCACTATGGGTGCAAAAACTGTGCGCAGTGTCAATTCCGTTATCGTTTGCAAATTTCTCTGCCGCGTCATAATGAGTCTCTTCTATATATAAACTTCCACCTTCATAACCTCTACGAAAACCGTAGTTTGTATGCAATATATAGTTATATTTTTCGTTGACCGCCACGTCAAAATAACTATACATTTCTTCGGTTTTGCTATCGAAAAATTTACTGCTCACATAGTCTATATCGCCTACTGCAAATGAAAAGTTCCAAAATTGCTTAGCCTTATAAGTTTTTCCTTGATAGATAATGGTTTCTGCGTTTTCCATTATTATGGGGGTTTTGAAACTCTCTTTATATTCCCAACTTCCCGCCGAGGCTACTGCCGACATACAAAGACATAGGGTTAGAACTGTTATAAAAACTGATAATATTTTTTTCATTTTCTCTGCCCCCTATTCCAAATTGAGTTTGCGTTCAAGCAACCATAAATGCAGCATATAAAGCAGAGCCGACGCTATGCCCGCTACGGCTATGCCGCCGAGAATTAAAAACGTTACCGAATTAAGACACGGCACCCTTTCGAGTTCTACAATTTTTTCTATTATATGATAGAAACTAAAGCGAAGAACAAGTATCTCGATAAGTCCCGATATGATGCCCGTTGCAACGTAGTATATTCCAACCGCGGCAAAGACTTTATGCTTGTGCACGAGCATTGAGGCTACCGTAATACATATAAAAATTGCAAGTGCTGTGAACACCCAAAGTGTTAAAAGCGCTATAAGTCCTTCTACTATATATACTGCGGTGTAACCGCCGAGCACCTTAGTAATATCAGCAATTACGGCAAAAATCTGCTCCCAGAAATATACTTTGAAAATTTGGTCGGCATAGCCTATAGAAAGCATAATGCCAATATCCAAAAGCAAAACAGCAGTAGACACCACGAAAACTATAAGTGACATTAAAAGTTTTGAGTTAAGAAGACTTGATTTGCTTACGGGTAACGTAAAAGTAAGATACCCTTCGTCCGAATAAAAGTTTTTATAATAGCGAATAAGCACAAGCAATTCACTTAAAACGTAGAAAAGTATTATGCCTATTATTGAGAGTACAAGTCCGAGTGTTGCCACCGTTTGCAATGCGCCGTAACTTGTATAGTTTACGTTGACAATGCTGATACACACGCCGCCGATTGCCGCTATAAGCACCGATGCTGCCGCTGCAATCCACCAATGTTTGAAGACGGCGCGAAGGTCATATTTTAAAAGTTTTGCGAACATCTGAAAACCTCCTTAAACATCGAATCAAGCGACATTCCGCTCTGTTCTCTTGCCTCGTCTACGGCGCCTTGTTGCAATATTCTACCGCCGAAGCCTAAAAATACGTATTCATCAAGCACCTGTTCAACGTCGGAAATCAGGTGGGTTGTTATTATTATGGTAGAGTCGGGGTTATAGTTGCCCACGATGGTGCTTAAAATATACTCGCGCGCCGCAGGGTCTACGCCAGCAATCGGCTCATCAAGCAAATAAAGTTTAGCATCACGCGACATTACAAGAATCAGTTGTACCTTTTCTTTCGTACCTTTTGAAAGCGATTTTAACTTGGCGTTCGGATTTATTCCGAGGTCGGACAGTAGGTTATACGCTTTATCCGCGTTAAAATCCTTATAAAACTGCGAAAAATACTCTACAAGTTCCGAAACCTGCATATAAGAATTAAAATAAGTGCGTTCGGGCAAATATGATACAAGCGCTTTGCTTTCGTCCCCTATTTCGTGTCCGTCAACCAACACTTCACCCGCAGTTGCCTGTAAAACACCCGCTATGATTTTAATAAGCGTTGATTTTCCGCAACCGTTGGGACCCAAAAGACCGACAATTTTGCCGCTTTCTATTTGGAAGTTCATACCATTTAGTACGCCTATGCCCTTTTTATACTCTTTATAAAGATTTTTACATTCAAGTATACTCATGCCTTACTCTCCTCCTTTAACATTTCTATAAGCCTTTCTCGGCTTATTGCAAGATTTTCCGCTTTGCTTAAAAATTCGCGCACAAGGTCTAATGCCGCGTTGTTTGCGGCGGCGCGCAGTTCTTCGTCGTCTTCGGTTACAAATCTTCCCTGTGTGCCTTTAGCACATAAAAGCCCCTCGTTTTCAAGTTCTGTTAAAGCGCGTTGCACCGTATTGGGATTTACCGCCGCTATAAGCGCTAACTGTCGCACCGTTGGAATTTGACTTCCGGGCGGATAGTTGCCCTTTATTATCTCATCGCGCAGGCGGTTTGCAATTTGCAGATATACGGGGGTATATTCGTTAAACTGCCAAGCCAAGTTCATTCTCCTCTCTTGTATTACTGTACTAATACAATAATACAACCGTTGCATAATTTTGTCAAGAAAAAAATTCCAAACGGAAATCCGTTTGGAATTTTTATTTTTTATTACGTTTGAACCTTATCATAAAGAAAAGGATTACGATAATTTGCATTATTAGTACTGAGAAAGCGTATGTTGCGGCTTTCATTGTGTCAAACGTCAAAACGAAACACAGAAGAAGAGTCCACAAAAGTGCCGATATTGAAAAGGCAAGTTTTGCTTTGCCCCACCACATTGCCGTAAAGACAATAAGCACGATTGATGCGACGGGCAACGCGTATATAAAACAGTACCAAAGTGGGAATGATGCAAAATTTACAACACTCAAAGTTGCAAAAACGATTGCCGCCACGAAAAACACAAGCCCCACCGAGATGAGTGTTATAAGACCGTGGTTGCGGACAATATCTATCGGTCTTTCGGGTACTTTTTCGTTAACAAGGTCATCAACCCTGACGGAAAAAAGTTCTGCAATTTGGGAGAGGACAAATATATCCGGCACCGATTCGCCGCGTTCCCATTTGGAAACCGCTTTGTCCGAGTAATTAAGTTTTTCGGCAAGTTGAGACTGGGTAAGCCCCGCGCTTTTGCGGTAGTGTGCCAGTTTCTGTGCGAACGCAGACTTTATTTTTTGCTCGTCCAAAGCCATCTCTCCTCTCTTCAAGATACGTATATATTACCATATTTTTATGTTTTAATCAAGGGTTTTATAATATGAAACCGAAACGATATACTCTTTTCCGCCAAGCATTACACGCCTCGTTTCTATACATATATTATTAAGCGTAAACGTGCAAAAGTGTCCTATTGAGGCTACACCCTCGCCCGTTAGTTTAGAAACACTTTCTTTTTTGGTCCAAATTTCTAAAAAACGCACGTTGTCCCCCGCTACGTATTCGCTCTCTTTTTCCGATAAAAAGCGTTTTGAGAGTTTATTTGCGTCTACTCTTCTATTAGCAGGCTCGATATCCACGCCGACCGAAAAATCTGTACCACCTGAAAAGGTCTGCCAATCCTCGTTTGTATCTCTTTTTTCTTCACCTATATTAACGGCGACTGCTACGGCGCCGTCCGAATGTGACACCGAAAAGCCGATTCCCTCATACATAGGTTTGCCTTTTTGTGTATGGGTAATATTTTTGGGATTATAATTATCGCACAGTTTATTTAGCATACTGTCGCGCAAAGCCATACTTTCTTTGTGCATTTCTTCTGCTGTATTGTTGCAATTTTTAAAACCTATGTAAATCATAATCCCACCACCTTTTATTTAATTTTAACCGTATAGACGCCATCCGTCAAGTTAATTAACTTGACAAAAATGCATTATCGTGTCATAATTTTTATGATGACTCACAACGAAAGGGGTGGCGTTATGACTAAAGCAGAGTTTTTGGATGCACTTTGCAGCAGACTCTGTCATCTGCCACAGGAAAAAATTGAAAACGCCCGACAGTATTACAGCGGTTGTATTGACGGACGCATGGAATGCGGTATGAACGAAACCGATGCTGTTGCCGCTATGGGAACTGTTGAAGAAGCGGCACTAAAACAGATTAACTTTGCTTATAAAAAATCCTCCCACAGCATATCCCACAAGATTAAATCTATGCCGACCTTTGCCCGTATAGTATCATCAGGACTTTTGAGTGCGGTTTGTTTTGCAGCCGTTGGAATTTTTTGGGTTGCATCAATTGCCCTTTATATCCTCGTTGCCGCCGTTGGAATTGGCGGTGTGCTTTCTATTTTATCAGGATTGGCTATGTGCTTTATACGCACGGTGCCCGTCGGACTTTGTGTTATCGGAGTGGGAACGGTTTTGCTTTCTATTATGTTCTTACTTTGGGGACCCACGCGTATTATAAACCGACTTTGTGCAACCTTTACCTCGTTTATTAAGGCAAAGGTGCGCGCACTTCTTGCAAAGGAGGCGTTGGCTGTATGAAATACGGAAAAATTTATGTTACCGCCGCGATATTCCTTTTTATAGGCATCTTCATTTTCGGCATTGGCTTTGCTATGATGGGATTTAATATTATGAATTCTGATACTGAGCCCGCTTACATAGAAAAAAGTTATTCGCTTGACGGCAACGTTTCGGCTATTGTTGTTGAAGAATTTGACGCTACGATAAACGTTTTACCCTCTGCCGACAAAAAAATTAACATTAAATACTATGAAAACGGCAACAAGACCTATAGTATAGGCAAACTTGCGGACGGTTCGCTTTCCATAAAGAAAAACAAGGCAAGTGGATTTTGGAACTTCTTCACTTTTTCGGTCAGTACGCCTATACTCACAATTGAAATACCCGAAAAATATGAAGGTAAACTGCTTATAGAAAACCAAAACGGCAACACGATTGCCGAAGGAATTTGCATGGGCAGTATCAAAGCAGAAGCCGAGAACGGATTTGTTCGCATTTACGAATCAAACATACTTGGCAGTTTGGACGTTGACGCTGAGAACGGAAATATTGAACTTTACGAAACAAAGGTTGGCAAAACGGCGAAACTTTCTTGTGAAAATGGCAGACTGTTTGCACAAGCACTTACAGCAAGTGAGATTTATACCGAAAACGAAAACGGATTTACAGCACTTGTTGACCTTACTTCTAAAAATACAATCTTTGCCGAAAGCGAAAACGGCAACATAGAACTCAGCGGTGTTGAGTTCAATGTTGGCGCTACGCTTATAACCGAAAACGGCGATATTCGCGGCAGCGTTATTGGTGAAGAAAGCGATTTCACGTTTAACTGCGTTTCATCAAGAGGTAAATGCAATCTTGAAAACGGAGTTTCGCAGGGCGCAAAACAACTCAATCTTCGTTCCGAAAACGGTGATATCGAGATTAGTTTTTTGAGTGAATCGGATAGTAAAGAATAAATAAATACCCCTTGTTTATCAAGGGGTGTTTTTATTTTTTATGTGTTTTTTTAGCATATTTAGCGCATTTTTTGTTGCATAAATTAATTTTTATGCAAATTATGCACTAAATTATGAATTATTTGCATATTTTTCAAAATTTGAGCCTATTTTTTGATTTTTTTGAGAATAAATATGCAAAAAGTGTTGACATTGACGCTTTGCGGTTATATAATAAATCGCGTACTTAAAAATTTGTTTGGAGGTTCCTTTATGAATAAGGAAAACATTAAAAAGGTTGTTCTCGCCTATTCGGGCGGACTTGATACGTCGATTATCATTCCGTGGCTTAAGGAGAACTATAATAACTGTGAAGTTGTTGCCGTTTCGGGCAACGTTGGTCAGGCAGATGAACTTGAAGGCCTTGAAGAAAAGGCAATTAAAACAGGTGCATCTAAACTTTACGTTCTTGACCAAACCGATGAATACGTTGACGAATACATAATCCCCACCATGAAGGCGGGCGCCGTTTACGAAGATTATCTTCTCGGCACAAGCCACGCTCGTCCCTGCATTGCAAAAGGACTTGTTGAGATTGCAATAAAAGAAGGTGCAGACGCTATTGTTCACGGCTGTACGGGTAAAGGTAACGACCAAGTTCGTTTCGAACTTGCCATTAAGCACTTCGCGCCCAATATGCCGATTATCGCACCTTGGAGAGAGTGGGACATCAAATCGCGTGAAGAAGAGATTGAGTATGCGGAAGCACACAACATTCCTCTTAAGATTAACCGCGAGACCAACTATTCAAAAGATAAAAACCTCTGGCACTTATCGCACGAGGGTATGGACCTTGAAGATACCGGTAACGAGCCGCAATATGAGAAGCCCGGATTTCTTGAGATGGGCGTCTCCCCTATTGCCGCTCCCGACAAGCCGACCTATATTGAACTTGATTTTGAACAGGGCGTTCCCACCGCGCTTGACGGCGTAAAGATGACCGCTAAAGAAATCATTCTCAAACTCAATGAACTCGGCGGTGCAAACGGTATTGGTATCATTGATATCGTTGAAAACCGTCTTGTCGGTATGAAATGCCGCGGCGTTTACGAAACCCCCGGCGGTACCATTCTTTACAAAGCACACTCGGTGCTTGAGAGCATCTGCCTTGACAAGATGACTCTCCACGAAAAGCAGAAACTTTCTATCACCTTTGCCGAACTTGTTTACAACGGTCAATGGTTTACACCTCTGCGTGAAGCACTTTCTGCTTTTGTTGACAAGACACAGGAAACCGTTACAGGTAAAGTAAGACTTAAACTTTACAAGGGCAACATTATTAACGCGGGCGTTTGGAGTCCTTATTCACTCTACAGCGAAGAGATTGCAACATTCGGTGAGAGTGATTATGACCAGCGCGATTCTGCAGGATTTATCAATCTTTACGGTCTGCCCATTAAGGTTAAAGCAATTGTTGACGGCAAGTAAGGTGAAATAAATGGCTAAGATGTGGGCTGGTCGCACAAGCGGCGCTACCGAAAAATTAGCCGATGATTTCAACTCTTCCATCTCGTTCGACAGTCGAATGTATAAACAGGATATTAAAGGCAGTATGGCACACGCGGCTATGCTCTCGGCACAAAAAATAATATCCGACCAAGACGCAAAAACTTTGATTGACGGACTGTCAGACATTCTCGAGGATATCGAAACGGGCAAGTTACCGATTGATATGGAATGTGAAGACATACATATGTTTGTCGAACAGGTACTGACAGAACGGCTTGGCGACGTTGGAAAGAAACTCCACACCGCCCGAAGCCGAAACGACCAAGTAGCACTCGACATCCGAATGTATCTGCGAGATGAATGTGAAGAAATTACGGCTCTTATTAAAAACTTAATAACAGCGCTAAAGACGCAAGCAGAAACGGAAAAGGAAACCATTATGCCGGGATACACCCACCTGCAGCGCGCACAACCCGTCACCTTTGCGCATTACCTTTTAGCATACGCTATGATGCTACTTCGCGATTGCGACAGAATAGCCGACTGCAAAAAACGTATTAACGTATCTCCCATTGGCTGTTGTGCCCTTGCGGGAACGACGTATAATACCGACCGACGATATGAAGCCAAGGCACTCGGGTTTGACGGCATTTGCCTTAACAGCCTTGACGGCGTTTCGGACCGTGATTTTTGTGTGGAACTGCTATCCGATATATCAATACTTATGATGCACCTCTCTCGATTCGCTGAAGAAATTATTCTTTTTTCAAGTTGGGAATTCAAATTTATTGAACTTTCGGATGCGTACACAACAGGTTCTTCCATTATGCCGCAGAAGAAAAATCCGGATATGGCAGAACTTGTAAGGGGTAAAACCGGCAGGGTTTACGGCGACTTAATTGCGCTGCTTACAACCCTCAAAGGTTTGCCCCTGGCATACAACAAGGATATGCAAGAGGATAAAGAGGGCGTGTTTGACGCTTGTGACACCGTTAAGATGTGTCTTAAGGTCTTTACCGGTATGATTGAAACAATGTGTGCTAACAAGGATAATATGTTAGCCGCCGCACAAAAAGGTTTCATAAATGCCACCGACCTTGCGGACTACCTTGTTAAAAAGGGACTGCCTTTCCGCAGTGCTTACAAAATTTCTGGCGAGATTGTGGCGCTTTGCATTAAAGAAAACACAGTGCTTGAAAATCTTCCTCTCGAAACCTACAAAACGTTTTCAGATTTATTCGAAGACGATTTGTATGAAGACATCTCGCTTAAGACCTGCGTTGAAAAACGCATTAGCGAGGGCGGAACTTCGGTTTCATCTGTCAATGCACAGATTGAATATATAAATGAAAAATTATTAAGCATATAAAAAAAGAAAGGTTATGATTATTATGAAAAAGTTTTTAGCAATCGTTTTAGCAGCACTTCTTATGCTTTGCTGCCTCACAGGATGCGGTGAAAAAGGAAAGACACTTGCAGAAGTTAAAGAAGCAGGCGTTATAACAATGGCTACAAGCCCCGACTTCCCTCCTTTTGAAAACCTTGACGGTACAGAAGTTGTTGGTATTGAAGTTGACGTTATGAAACTCGTAGCAAAAGAACTTGGCGTTGAACTCAAGATTGAGCAGATGGATTTTGACTCTGTTCTTCCCGGTGTTCAGGCAGGTAAGTTCGACGTTGGTGTTTCGGGTATTTCGGTAACACCCGCTCGTGAGAAAAACACACTCTTTACAGACCCCTACTGCCTTGCAGCACAGGCAATCGTTGTTATGGAAGACAGCGCTGTCAAAACAAAGGCCGATTTAGAGGGCAAAAAGATTTCCGTTCAGACCGCTACTACTGCTGAAGAATATTGTATGGGCGAAGGATACGACGTTTCGGCTTTTGCTGCAAACAGCGACGCTGAAACAGCACTTACAACAGGCAAGGTTGATGCTTGGGTTATCGACGACTTA
>JAFPBM010000140.1 GCA_017424125.1 Clostridia bacterium
TCACAATCGTAGTCGCCGTATATTGCTATTAATTTGTTTTCTTCTATTGCGGCATTTATAACCTCTGCCGCTTTTTCCATATCGGCATAGCAAAACGGGTCTTCCAAAGTATCGTCACACGATAAAAAAGCGTCAAGTTCCACAGGGTCGTCATATCCGCGAACGGCGCAAATCAGCGACAAAAACGGGTCTATGCCACATTCTTCCGCAAGATTATTTACGAGTTCTTTTGATATTTTCGGCAGTATCCAACGTTTCACCATGCTCACCTCACTTAAAAATACAAATATACTATTTTATTATACTACTATAATAATAATATTTCAAGAAAAAATGCACCTCCGAAGAGGTGCATTTTAATATTGTTTATTTCTTTGAGATTGCTTTTTTGGCGGCGGCTACGATATCTTTTGCTTTGAGTGAGAATTCCTCAAGCAATGCGGTAGCAGGACCCGAGCAACCAAATACGTCGTTTACGCCGACGCGCACTACTGGAACGGGACACTCCTCTGTTACAACCTCTGCCACAGCGCTACCCAAAGCACCGATAATATTGTGCTCCTCTGCGGTAACGATTGCGCCTGTTTCATTTGCCGCTTTTACTATGATATCGCGGTCTATAGGTTTGATGGTGGGCATATTTACAATACGTGCGCTAATGCCTTCTGCTTTGAGCATTTCGTAAGCGTCAAGTGCTTCGCCTACCATAAGACCTGTTGCGATTATTGTAACGTCGGTACCGTCTTTAAGTTCAATACCCTTACCAATTACAAACTTATAATCTTCATCGAAAAGCACCGGAACGGCAAGTCTGCCGAAACGGATATAAACGGGGCCGTCATGCTCGAAAGCGGCGCGAACAGCGGCTTTTGCCTCTGTATCGTCTGCGGGGTTTATTACGGTCATACCGGGGATTGTACGCATAAGCGCCAAATCTTCACAACACTGGTGTGTTGCGCCGTCTTCGCCAACCGATATACCCGCGTGTGTTGCGCCGATTATAACGTTTAAGTGAGGATAACCTATGGAGTTGCGCACCTGTTCAAATGCGCGGCCTGCCGCGAACATTGCAAAACTGCTGCAAACAACGCGTTTGCCTGTTGCTGCGATACCTGCGGCAATGCTTACCATATTCTGCTCTGCTATTCCGCAGTCATAATGTCTTTCGGGAAAAGCCTTTTTGAAAGTGCCTGTTTTAGTGGCGGCTGCAAGGTCTGCATCAAGTACCACGAAATCTTCACGCTCGTTACCGAGTTCTACAAGAACGTTACCAAACGAATCTCTTGTTGCAATCTTTTTAACGTCTGCCATTGTCTTTCCCCTCCCTTAGTTCAAACCCGCAAGTGTGTCTGCGAGTTCTGCCATTGCCTGTGTGTACTGTTCTTCGTTGGGCGCACTTCCGTGCCAACCAACCTGGTTTTCCATAAACGAAACGCCCTTACCTTTTACGGTTTTTGCAATGATTGCATAGGGTTTATCAAAGGTACCTACCTTGGAAAATGCCTCTTCAATTTGTTCGAAGTCGTTACCGTCAATTTCTACCGTTTCAAAGCCGAAAGCCTCAAATTTCTCAACAATCGGATATGGTGAGTTAACCTCTGCTACAGTGCCGTCAATCTGAAGATTGTTGTTATCTACAATTACGGTGAGGTTGTTTAGTTTTTTGTGAGCGGCAAACATTGCTGCCTCCCAAACCTGACCTTCCTGAATTTCGCCATCGCCAAGCAAAGCGTAAACCTTGAAGTCATTACCAAAGTGTTTTGCCGAAAGTGCCATACCCGTAGCGGCGGAGATGCCCTGTCCGAGTGAACCACTTGACATATCAACGCCGGGTATCTTCTTCATATCGGGGTGGCCCTGCAAAATTGAACCGACTTTACGGAGAGTTTTAAGTAACTCAACGTCAAAAAATCCTCTGTTTGCGAGGGTTGAATATAAAACGGGTGCCGCATGGCCTTTGGAAAGTACAAAGCGGTCTCTTGCTTCGTCTTTCGGGTTTTCAGGGTTTACGTTCATCTTTTTAAAATAGAGATAAGCCATTATATCGGCCGCCGAAAGCGAGCCGCCCGGATGTCCCGATTTTGCGTTATAGACACCCTCAATAATTCCCATTCTTATTTTGGTGGCTATACGCTGTAACTCTTTTAATTCTTCTTTTTTCATTTGCTTTGTTTCCTTTCCCTCAAGTATTCTATAAATTTATACAAAGCCCCGTCCTTTACGCTACACGATATAAAGTCGGCGCTTTTTGCAACATCGTTTGGTGCTTCTGCCGTAACGGCGCTTACACCTCCCGCTTTCAGTAGCGGTATATCATTATAATAGTCGCCTATACAAAAAACATTTTCACGTTTTATTCCAAAAAGTTCCATATACCAAGAAACAGCAGTGCCTTTGTTTGCGCCGTTTGGCACAACTTCTACGTAATTATGTATGCCGTCTGCAAGATACGCGTTGGTAAAGGTTAGTTGTTCCTTGCGTATACCTTTCGACTGCAAATAATCCCTAAAATCCTGTTGTGCCCCGTCTATATCAAAAGTGAAAAGCACCTTATTCCATTCACGGATTAGCACCTCGTCGTCCGACAGTTTTATTGGATACAGGTTTTCGTAGAGATTGTGAAGTTCGATTTCACGCGTTATATTGAAATCAACGAGTTTATCGCCTATATGTACCTCTACACCAACGTAATGCGGCAGATTTTTTATTACTTCCCACAGGATTTTTTTGGTATCTTCGTCTATGCCTATGCTACGGAGCACCTGCTTTTTTTCGTAATCGTAAAGCACGGTGCCGTTGGTTAATGCAAGGGGTGCGTTGGTCTTGGTTTTTGACAAAACTTCTGCGATTCCATCAGCGCATCTGCCTGTGGCAAAGGTGAACATTCCGCCCTCTTTTATTATAATTTCTGCGGCTTCTATATTTTTTTGCGGTATAAACTGCGAATTTACAAACGTACCGTCAACGTCGCTTATAAACAGGCAGCCGTCAAAAATACCCACTATTTTTCTACCTCTTCTAAAAACTTTGTGAAATAATCGGGAAGACTGCTTTCAAACTCCATATACTCTTTGGTTTTAGGATGGATAAATCCAAGACACTTTGCGTGTAAGCACTGTCCAAAAAGTATACCCTTACCCGCTGCCTTTTTAGGACCGTAGACCGTGTCACCCGCTACGGGGTGACCGATATGTGCCATATGGACGCGGATTTGGTGAGTTCTTCCCGTTTTAAGACGCAGTCGCACGTGGGTGAAAGCACCAAAACGTGCTATTACCTCATACTCTGTGACCGCCTCTTTTGAATTTTTATAAATAACCGCCATTTGTTTACGCTTTACCGGATGGCGACCTATGGGCGCGTCTATAACGCCGCTATCCTCTTTTATATTTCCGTGGACAACCGCCTCGTATATACGCGTAAAACTATGGTCTTTAATCTGTTCAGCCAAAAAATTATGCGCCGCATCATTCTTTGCAACCATTAAAAGACCGCTTGTGTCTTTATCTATTCGGTGCAAGATACCCGGTCTTGTAACGCCGTTTATGCCCGAAAGGCTATCACCGCAATGGTACAAAAGCGCATTTACAAGCGTACCCTCGTAATTTCCCGCGGCGGGATGGACGACCATATCTTTCGGCTTGTTGACAACCAGCATACAGTCGTCTTCATATACAACGTCAAGCGGGATATCTTCCGCCTTAGTTTCGAGCATTACGGGGTCGGGCAGGGTGACGCTGACACAGTCACCCATACGCAACTTATAATTTTTGCTGACAGTTTTACCGCCTACGGTAACAAAACCGTCTGCCAAGAGTGACGCGGCGCGAGAACGCGTGATTTCGGCATTTTGTGCCAAAAACACGTCTATTCTCTCCTGTCCGTCACCCTGGTAATTGAAACTTTTTTCGGTCATTATTCTGCCTTTTGCTTTGCTTCGATACTGTTTACTTTTCTTGCTGAGAGTATATCCATAACAAGATGGATAATAAGCAGTCCTGCACCGATGCAAACAGCACAATCGGCAATGTTGAAAATTGGGAAATCAATAAACTGCAGTCTTATAAAGTCAACCACATTGCCGTCGCGGAAAATGCGGTCAATCATATTTCCTAGTCCGCCGCTTAAAATAAGGCAGATTGCAAAGAACAAAAGTTTATGTTTTTTGCCTGACCTTATCAAGAGCGCAATACATATAAGCATTGCGACGGCGGTAAGTGAGAGAAGCATCCAGGTGTGACCCTGCATAAATCCCCAGGCACCGCCTTTATTATGAATATAGGTAAAATCAAACAGTCCGTCTATTGCGGGTTTGGTTTCGGCAAGCGCAAAATTTGCCACAACGTAATGTTTTGAGAGTTGGTCGGCCGCCAAGAAAAGAGCCGCCGCAACTATTGCAAGAACGTATACCAAATCTTAACCCTCCAAAAAATTATAAACTTTTGATAACAGCGGCACAACGGGCGCAAAGAGTTTTATGTTCGCCGTCTTTACCTACTGTTTCGGAATATGACCAACAACGCTCACACTTTTCACCCTCGGCGTGTGCGGCGGTTATGCCGATACCGAGATCGCCTGTGAAGGCACCGCCCTCACCTTCAATTAGTGTTACGTTTGATACGATAAATACCGACTTGAGAAGCGGTAATACGCCCTCTAAGAAGGCATATTCCTCACCCTTTGCATAGAGTGTAACCGAAGCGTCAAGCGATGCGCCGATTACCTTTTCTGCACGTGCGGTTTCAAGAACCTTTTTAACGTCCTCACGCAGTGCGAAAATCTTGGACCAACGTGCCATAAATGCTTCGTCGTCCACACCCTTGGCTGTGGGCATATCGTTGAAGATTACGTTTCTTGTATCGCAACTTGAATCGTGCGGCATAAACTGCCAAATCTCGTCTGACGTGAACGCAAGTATGGGAGATACAAGACGTGTAAGTGTATCGAGTATGCGATACATTGCGGTCTGTGCGGCGCGACGGCTTACGCTGTCTGCCTTGTCAACGTAAAGTCTGTCTTTGAGTACGTCAAGATAGAAGTTTGACATATCCAAAACGCAGAAGTTATGAATTGCGTGGAAGATAAGGTGATATTCGAAGTTATCGTATGCTTTGCGGCACTCTGCTACCAAATTATCGAGTTTATAGAGCGCGAAACGGTCGATTTCTTCAAACTTATCGTCGGTTACACAGTCGGTATTGGGGTCGAAATCCGAAATACAACCGAGAATGAAACGTGCGGTGTTACGGATTTTACGGTAAACTTCCGACAACTGTTTTAAGATTTCGGGTGATACGCGGATGTCGGCGTGGTAATCCGACGATGCAACCCACAGACGCAGAATATCGGCGCCGTACTGTTTTACAATATCATCAGGAATTATTACGTTACCGATGGATTTGGACATCTTTTTGCCCTCACCGTCAACAACCCAACCGTGTGTTACAACGGTCTTATAAGGTGCTACACCGCGTGTTGCAACAGAGGTTAAAAGTGAAGATTGGAACCAACCTCTGTACTGGTCGGCGCCCTCTAAATACAAATCTGCGGGAGCCTCAAGATAGTCACGTGTTTCCAAAACGGCGGCGTGTGAAGAGCCCGAATCGAACCAAACGTCCATAATATCGGTTTCTTTTGTAAATTCTTTGCATCCGCACTCGCACACTGTGCCCTCGGGCAAAAGTTCTTCTGCTGTGTGGGTGTACCAAGCGTTAGCGCCCTCTTTTCTAAAGATATCGGCAACCTTTTTGATGCTCTCGGGGCTTATTACCTCTTTACCGCAATCCTTGCAGTAGAAAATCGGAATCGGAACGCCCCATACACGCTGACGTGAAATACACCAGTCACTACGGTCGCGCACCATACCCTTAATTCTGCCCTCTCCCCAAGCGGGTACCCAATTTACTGTTTCAATTGCCTTAACGGCATCATCTACGAAATCGGAAATTGAGCAGAACCACTGTTCTGTCGCTCTATAAAGAATGGGCGATTTACAACGCCAGCAATGCGGATATTGGTGGATAATCTTTTTAAGTGCAAACAAGTAATTATTTGCGTCAAGCCATTTTGCAATCTCTTTATTTGCTTCGTCGGTTGTAAGACCTGCAAACTGACCTGCGTTTTCTGTAAACACGCCCTTTGCGTCAACCGTTACAACAATCGGAAGTTCCTCATAATTGCGGCAAACCTCAAAGTCGTCGGTACCGTAGCCCGGTGCGGTATGAACGCAACCTGTACCGCTTTCAAGCGTTACGTGGTCGCCCACGATTACAAGTGAATCCCTGTCAACAAAGGGATGACGGGCACGGATATATTCAAGTTCTGCGCCTTTTACGGTGCCGAGAAGTTCATATTCCTCTATCTCTGCGGCGGCAAAGGTATCCTTTGCGAGTTCCTCTGCCATAACGTAATATTCGCCGTTTGCTAAAAATACGCCGTATTCATAATCAGGTCCAACGCAGATAGCAACGTTTCCCGGAAGTGTCCAGGTTGTTGTGGTCCAGATTACGAAATAGGTCTTAGAAAGGTCTGCACCGAGTGCAGACAAAACGCCCTTATCGTCCAAAACGGGAAATTTAACGTAGATTGAATAACAGGGGTCCTCTGCATACTCGATTTCAGCCTCTGCCAATGCGGTTTGACATTCGGGGCACCAATAAACAGGCTTTAAGCCTTTGTAGATGTAGCCCTTATTTGCCATCTCGCCAAATACTTCGACCTGTTTTGCAACATAGTCGTTTGAGAGTGTCATATACGGGTTATCCCATTCGCCCAAAACGCCAAGGCGCTCAAACTGATGACGCTGTTCTTCTGCGTATTTGAGTGCGAATTCGTGACATATTTTGCGAAGTTCCAATTCGGAAATGCGCTCACTTGATTTCATACCTGCGGCTTTACGTGCCTTGAGTTCGGTGGGAAGACCGTGCATATCGTAGCCCGGTACGTAAGGCGCTTTGTAGCCCGTCATATTCTTATAGCGAACAACGAAATCCTTCAGAGATTTATTAAGCGCGGTACCCATATGGATTATGCCGTTTGCATAGGGAGGGCCGTCGTGCAGAATATAAAGCGGTTTTCCCTCGTTATGCTTCATAAGTTCTTCATAACAATTGTTGTCATTCCATGCTTTGAGCGCTTCGGGTTCCCTCTGCGGCAGACCTGCACGCATAGGAAATTCGGTTTTCGGTAAATTAAGGGTGTTGTTGTAATCCATTTGGGGTTCTCCTATCTTCTGTCTTTGCGTCTGAAAAATCCACGAGAGGGTTTATCGTCCTCTTCGTCTTCGTCGTCAAAATCTTCTTCTGTTTCTTGTGCTACTGCATCGGCTTGAATTTTGAAGCCGCTGAAACTAACTTCGGGTTCTACAACCGCATCAGGCGTTTCCTGCTCGGTTACTTCTTCCGTTACAGGGGTTTCCTCTATAACGGGTTCTTCGGCTATCTCTTCTACCTTCGGTTCTTCCTGTTTTGTGAAGTCGGGTTTGCTATCAAACGCGAAAGCCGCAGCCTCTGCCGCACGGGTTGAATCAAACGGAACTTCATCGGGTAATTTTGAGAGCGAATCGATATGCTCTTTGTATATTGCCATTACCTGTGATTTGAAATTAACAATATCAAGTTTGAGTTTATCAAAAAGCAGTTGCTGTCTTGCAACGCTGTCGTGCGCGGCAGAAATCATCTCCTGTGATTTTTCGGCAGTCTTTTTCATAATTTCTGCATATTCTGCGGCAGCGCGCTGTTTGTTTTGTTCGGCTATAAGTTTATCGGCGGCGGCTTTTTCTTCAACAGATGAAGTAATCTCACCCGCGCGGACCTTAGCCTCTACAATAATTTCCTCTGCCGTTTTTTTGGCATCGGCTACTATCTGGTCGGCAAGTTTTTGCGCTGAAACCAAAACGTTTTGCAGTCCCGACTGGGAAATCTTAAGGTCGTCGTTTTCCTTTTTAAGCGATAACACCTGTGCGTTAAGTTCTGAAAGTTTAGCATCGAACTGTTTATAATCTTCTTCAACGCTATCAAGAAAAATATCAACATCTTCCTGCTTGTAGCCGTTCATTTGTTTTGAAAATCTTACATTTCTGATATCGTTTGCGTTATACATAATCTTCCCCCTAATTAGTTTGTAATAAAACTCTGAAAGCTGACGGGTATTTTTTGCCCGTCAGCTATTTTTTTAGAAATATATATTGCCGCTTTCAAAATCGTCAAGCATAAGTTCACCCATAACGTTTACGTCGTTAGGTGTGACGATATAGGTACTGTTGGCAATTTTTTTGATGTTGCCGTGGTTTGCGTATGCAACGCCGCTTAAGAAGTCGATAATTCTTCTTGACGTTTCACGGTTGGCAGCTTCCAAATTAAGTACTACTGTTTTCTTATCGTTTAGGTGGTCTGCAACCGAGGGAACGTCGTCAAAGCGTTCGGGTTTGCAAAGAACAACCTGCATTTGTGCCAAACTTTGATTGTAACTGACAACCTTTTTCTTATCGGTCTGGAAAAGACGGGTTGCGGTTTCGCGGCGGGGTTTCTCCTCCTCTACCACATCTTCCTCTTCTACCAAAGTTTCTTCCTCATAATCTTCGTCCTGCGGAACGAACACCTTTTTCATATCATCAAAAAATCCCATATAAAAATCTCCTTTAAAAATAATTTCTTGCACCGAAAAGAGACGTTCCGATGCGGACGATATTTGCGCCACATTCAATGGCAAGGTCATAATCCTGCGACATTCCCATTGAAAGATATATTATATTACTATTATCTAATTTTTTACGCGATATGTCAACAAAAATCTTATGAAGTTGTGTAAAATATTCACGTTGTTTCTCTCTATTTACACATACGGGCGGAATTGACATTATTCCCTTTACACAAATGCCCTCAATTTTTGTGATTTCTTCCAGAGCATTTTCAATTTCATTTGCAGAAAAACCTGATTTGCTTTCCTCTCCGCCTATGTTGATTTCAAGCAAAATATCCATTGTTTTGCCGCACTTTACCGCCTCTTTACCGATGGCGGTTGCAAGGCGCAGGGAATCCACAGATTCTATCATTTCTACGCGCGGCACGATATCCTTGACCTTGTTGGTTTGAAGATGACCGATAAAATGGCGATGCGCCGATTTGTTTATATCGTCATCCTTTGAGAGAAGTTCCTGCACACGATTTTCGCCAATATAGGATATTCCTTTTTCGATTGCATAGTTTATTTTATCCGCGCTTACGGTTTTTGTTGCGGCGAGTAAAATTACATCCTCTGCCGTACGCCCCGACTTTTCTGCGCTTAAGTTTATTTTTTCGCGTATTTCTGCGTAGTTGGCGTCAAAATTATCAGCGAATGATTTTTCCGTCATAAAGATTTTTTCCTTTCTCTATAACCTCGTCGTAAAGGCGAAGACCGCCTTTGTTGTTATCTGCTTTGCAAATGGTATAGCCGCTTGCCGAGTGGAGAATGTTTATCTCCACAAATTTTGCCTGCATACCCGAAATTACGTAGACACCTGTCTTTCCGTCCACGATTCTTATTGCCTTATTGCTGACACGCAAACCTTCATACTCACCCATTACGACGGTTATGGGTATTGTACGCATTACGGCTAAATCGCCGTTCATATTATGGCAGGAAAACACCATTACAACGCGGTCATCGTCGCCGAGATTTATAGACTCGACCGTGACAGAGAGTTCGTTTGCGGTTTTAAGTGTGGTTTTGAGTTTTACCGTTTCGCCTATTTTGAAGCGGGCAGATTCCTTAAGCGACATGGTACAGGCTATGTACCACGTATAGTTAGAAACCACCTTGCCGACGGCACTATCCGTTACCTCTTCGGGCTTGAGTTTTTCAAGTTGTTTGGGGGTCAACGTTTTTATAACTTCGGACGTTAACACCTTTTCGTAACCGTCAACGGTTGAAACAAAATAACCCGAAACGTCGGACGTTATGGTGCCGATGGCAGTCGGGGCTGTGGCGGCTAACGAATTATACTGTGACGTCAGTTGCGTTATGGCACCGCTATAATCCTGTTCCTCGCCTACCGCAATTTTTTTGCGGTTTAAGAGTTTAAGCAGTTCGTCCATATGCGTACGGCTGTCACTGTACGCGCCGTCCTGACAGGAACCTATCATACTGATAAACTCAGTGTCTATTTTTCTGTTTAGTACGTTGAGGTCAACCGCCTCGGTATTGTTATAACTTTGCACCTCTTTGAGTGTTGCTATCCTTGTTTCGAGATTTTTCAAATCGGTATATACCTGCGCTTCACTTTTAGAGGCGTATACGTTGGCAACCGTTCCATTTTTGGAAACCTTTTCGCCGTCGCCTACAACAAAATAGCGAACACCTTCTTTGTTGCTTTCAAGGAGTTTTTCATCGCGAATTATAGTGCCAACGGTCTGAACGCCGTCATACGCTGTATAGTGCACGGCGGTGCCGGTTGTCATTGGCATTAAGGTTGCAAACGCCTGATAAACGAAATATACCAAAAAAAGAAGCAGCGCGAGTGCCGTTACAACACGTCCGCCCGTAAATATTGAGCCTTTATCCTTCATTTGCAAACCTCCTTACTATTTTTTTAGCCTCTGACAAAACGTCACATTCGTCGGCATAAAGCCAATTTATTCGCTCGTCCCTATTAAACCAAGTGAGTTGTCGCTTAGCGTAACGTCTTGTTTCGCGTTTTAGGTTTTCTACCGCAAAATCCAATGAACATTCGCCGCTTATATATGGCAACAGTTCCTTGTGGCCTATTGCCTGTCCCGCACCGCGACCTACTAAGGCAACGCTTTGTTTTGCTTCCTCTAAAAGCCCGTTTTCGAGCATTTTATCAACACGTAAATTTATACGCTCATAAAGTTTTTCTCTATCCCTATACGTCATGCCGAGCATTATGGTATCGTACGGTGATGGGATTTGTTTTGACAAAGCGTTCTGCTCTGTTATTGTTTTACCCGTTTGATAATAGACCTCAAACGCACGTATTATTCTGCGGCGGTTATTAGCGTGTAACTTTTTTGCCGTTTCTTTATCAAACTCTGCTAATTTTTTAAGCATTTCTTCGGCGCCGATAGCGTCCATTTCCGCTTCTAATTTTTTACGAAAAGTATCGTCAAACGGTTCTTCAGTAAACTGTATATTATCAACAACCGAGTTTACATAAAGTCCTGTACCGCCAACGAGAATTGGCAACTTTCCTCTGCTATATACCTCGTAAATTGTTTTATGAGCAAGGTTTACATAATCTGCAACTGAAAAAGCGGTGTCGGGTTCCAAAAACTCGAACAAATGATGCGGAGTATCGCCTTTTTCCTCTTTAGTCGGGGCGGCAGATGCTATTGGCATACCTTTGTAAATTTGCATTGAATCGGCGGATATAATCTCGCCTTTCAGTTCTTTCGCAAGTGCTATAGAAAGCCCTGTCTTGCCGCTGGCAGTGGGACCCACTATGCACAAAAGCGGTATCTTTTTAGCGTTTTCCATTACTGTATCCTGCCAAACTGTTTTTCAATTTCGCGGCGCGACAGTTTCATTGCGACGGGACGTCCGTGCGGACAGTACATAATATCGTCGCTTGACAGTACGCGCTCGGCAATGGCGGACAGTTCTTCCGCCGACTGTAAATTACCCGCTTTTATGGCACTGCGGCAGGCAACGATGTGAAAAATATCGTCAATACGTTCAAGCGTTGCGGTGCCTGTTTTTATTATACTTTCGGCAATCTCACGCACGGCAGACGGAATATCTGCGCCCTCAAGCATTGCGGGTACCGCCGTTACAAGTACGGTATCTATGCCGAAATCTTCTATTTCAAATCCTGCAATTGATAGCAGTTCGGGATTTTCTATTATTGCGTTATATTCGTTCTTTTGCAGAGGTACGGATACCGATGATATGAGCATTTGACGCTCGGTTTTTGCGCTCTTTTTAATCTGCTCAAACAGTATTCTTTCGTGGGCGGCGTGTTTATCAATAAGATAAATATCGTTGCCCTGTTCTGCCACGATATAGGTTTTAAATGCCTCGCCTATATATTTTACAGGCGGTTTTTCATCCTGTATTTCTACACATTTTTCTTCAACTACAGGCGGTGGCGGTAAAGCGGGTTCTTCCCTTTCCGCTTTTTTGCTGCTGTTTAACATAGAAAGCCTTTCGGGAGTTTCGTCAAACAACATTTTCTTGGTATCCGAGAGAGAAAAATTGGTTTTTGGCTTTTCTTCGAACACGGGTACCGTCTTTTCATCTTTAGGTGTTTCTTTTATGACGGTTTGGCGAAACTCTTCCACAGACATATTTTGAAAGCGGTTAACAGGTTTTTTATCAAGCGTCATTTCGGGACGGGTATCACCCGCGGCAAGTGCCGATTTTACGGCATAATAAATACAGTTAAAGACGCGGCGCTCATCTGTAAAACGAACCTCTGTCTTGGCGGGGTGCACGTTAACGTCGACCGTATCAAGAGGCACCGAAATATTAAGCACACAATATGGGAATTTTCCCACCATTGCGCTGTTTTTATAGGCTTGTTCGAGTGCGGCACAGGCTGTGCCCGATTTTACAAGACGTCCGTTAAGGAAAAAAAACTGACCATTTCTGTTTGGTCGGCAAAGTACGGGTTTGCACACAAATCCCGTAACGGTCACGCCGTCTTGCGCGTTTTCGGCGCTTATAAGTCCGCCAAAATATTCGCGGCCGAGCACCGAATATATTGCCGATGAGAGTTTTCCGTCGCCCGCTGTTGTGAGTGTTTGTTTGCCGTCACGTATGAACTTAAAAGATACTTCGGGGTGTGAGAGCGCCATTCTGTCCATAACAAGTGCTACGGCGTTGGATTCGGCAACATCGGTTTTCAAAAACTTCATTCGTGCGGGGGTATTGAAGAAAATATCGCGCACTATGATTGTTGTGCCGACAGGACAACCTGTTTCAAAAAAGTCCTGTTCTACACCGCCGCTTATAACGTAGCGGGTGCCTAACTGTTCATCCTTTGTGCAGGTAAGCATTTCAATATGTGCAACCGAACTTATAGCGGCAAGGGCTTCACCGCGGAAGCCGAGAGTGCCGATATTATTAAGGTCGTCGCCTGTTTTTATCTTGCTTGTGGCGTGGCGAAGAAAGGCGGTGGGAACATCGTCACGCGAGATTCCACAGCCGTTATCGGTAATACGCATATACGTGACGCCGCCGCGCTGAATTTCTACGGTTATGGCGGTAGCACCCGCATCAATTGAGTTTTCAACGAGTTCCTTTATGACCGAGGCAGGTCTTTCAACAACCTCACCCGCGGCTATAAGTTCTGCCACGTTTTTGGGTAATACGTTTATTCTTGCCATTTTTCACCACTCTTTTCTATACGTTTTTTGCCTTGTCAGCAAGGTCGTGTAACATTCCCATACACTCTATGGGTGTTAGGGTATTTACGTCGAGTATTTTAAGTTCTTTTATAATTTCTGCCGCCGTTTGCATTTCAAGCGGAATTTGCGCACTTTCTGCGTGTTCTACGCGGTTGACGGTTATTCCCTGTGTAAGCACTTCGTCAAGAATTTCTTTTGCGCGGGTTATAACCTTATTCGGTATGCCCGACAGTCTTGCAACGTCGATACCGTAACTGTCCGACGCGCCGCCGCGCACAATTCTTCTAAGGAAGGTTATGTCGTCGCCGCGTTTTTTAACGGCTATGTTATAGTTCTTTACACCCTTGATTTCGTCCTCTAACTGAACGAGTTCGTGATAGTGGGTTGCAAAGAGCGTTTTTGCACCGATTTTGCTTTTATCGGTCACATATTCAAGTACTGCGCGGGCAATCGACATACCGTCAAAGGTTGCGGTACCACGACCTATTTCATCAAAGATAATAAGACTTTGTTTGGTGGCGTTTTTGAGGATATAGGCAACCTCGTTCATCTCTACCATAAAGGTTGACTGACCTGTTGCAAGGTCGTCCGATGCGCCGACACGGGTATAGACCGCATCCACAACGCCGATGCTTGCCGATTGTGCGGGTACGAAACAACCGATTTGCGCCATAATGGTGATTATGGCAACCTGACGCATATAGGTGGATTTACCCGCCATATTCGGTCCCGTTATAAGCGCTAAGCGGTTATCATTCCCGTCGAGCAAGGTATCATTAGCCACAAAGGGCGTTTTTATTAGTTGTTCGACAACGGGGTGACGGCCGTTTATTATGTTGATTACACCGTCGGTATTGAGTTGCGGACAGCAGTATCCACCCGCAACCGAAACGTTTGCGAATGAGCAAAGAACGTCGAGCGCCGCGATAGCAGACGCCGTCATCTGTACGCGGGAGAGTTCTGCTGCAACTGCGGTACGAACCGATTCGAAAATCTGAAATTCGACCTCTTTAATGCGTTCCTTTGCGCCGAGGATTTTCGCTTCAAGCGCTTTGAGTTCGTCGGTTATAAAACGCTCTCCGTTTGTAAGTGTCTGTTTTCTTATGTAGTCTTCGGGCACACGGTCGAGATAGGAATTTGATACCTCGATATAGTATCCGAAAACCTTATTGTAACGAACGCGCAGATTTTTTATACCTGTACGCTCACGCTCACGGGTTTCGATTGAGGTTATGTAATCGGTGCCGTTATTTACTATAAGACGAAGTTCGTCGACTTCGCTATTATAGCCGTCGCGGATTATATTACCCTCACGCACGATAGCGGGGGCTTCGCGGCTTATGGCATCATCTATGAGGCTTTTAATATCCTCAAGCGTATCAATATTTGCATTGATTTCTTTTAACATTCGGCTTTGTGCACCCGACAAAACTGCTTTTATGTACGGAAAACGCGCCGCTGTATCAGCAATTGATAAAAGGTCGCGTCCGTTAGTGGTGGCGTATACCACGCGGGCTATGAGTCTTTCAAGGTCCTTTATGCCCGTAAGATATTCTACCGTTTCACCGAGTAGCAGCGGATTTGAAACAAGTTCGTTAACCGCGTTAAGACGAAGCGTGATTTCGGCAACGTTTTTAAGAGGTTGCTCTATCCAGCCACGCATTAAGCGTTTGCCCATCGGTGTTTTGGTTTTATCAAGCACCGAAAGCAAAGAGCCACGGCGACTTCTTCCGCGCATTGTTTCAAAAAGTTCCAAATTGCGAATAGCCGAAACATCAAGTTTCATATACTGTGTTTCGCTATAGACGTTGATTTTGCGTATAGCCGAAACGAGTGACAGACGCGTTTTGTAAAGATAGCGAAGCGTTGCGCCCACCGCACATACGGCGGCACTTCCATCTTCTAAATCGAGATTGTTAAGGCTTGTTACCCTGAAATGCTCACAAATGAGCGACTGTGACGATACGGGGTCAAAGTCACCTTTTTCTAAAACGTTCACCATTATTTTGAGTTGGTTTTCAAGATAGTCGCCCAAAGTTTTATGTTTTTTTATATCTTCGGAAAGTAAAATTTCACTCGGCGAAAAGCGTCCGATTTCATCACAAACGCGCTGCTCTAAATTGCTTCCCGAAATTTTGGTCACGTTCATCTGACCTGTTGAAATATCCGAAAAGCAAAGACCGACAGAGCCGCTATCAAAACATACCGAACAGAGGAA